>DAIRFH010000091.1:0-4507 GCA_036795145.1 Methylocystis sp.
CCAGGCTTGCCGCATCGCATGGAAGAGGTGGGGCGACTTGAGCGCACGCTATTTGTCAATGATTCTAAGGCGACAAACGCAGACGCGGCTGAAAAGGCTTTGGCGAGTTTTACAAATATCTTTTGGATTATTGGCGGTAAATCAAAGGAAGGCGGCATTGCCGCGCTCAAGCCTTATTTTTCGCGAATCCGTAAAGCCTATTTGATTGGCGAAGCCAGTGATGATTTTGCCAGGACTCTCGAGGGCGTTTTGCCTTACCAAAAGTGTCAGACGTTAGAGGTTGCAACGCGTTCTGCCGCGCAAGACGCGCAGGCGGATCATGCGCAGGAGACGGTCGTGTTGTTGTCGCCGGCCTGCGCCTCTTATGACCAATTTGCAAATTTTGAGGCGCGCGGCGACGCCTTCCGCGCTTTTGTGAAGGGACTGCCCGCCATTCTTGCGGTGCGTAAAGGAGAGCCGACATGATTTCGCGTGCTCAACGGACGCCTTTTTCGGATTGGGCGTGGACGATCGATCGCTGGTTGTTAGCAGCAATTGCCTTATTGATCGTCTCTGGGCTGGTGTTCGCGATGGCGGGTAGTCCGCCTGTGGCGGAGCGGCTGCATTTGGCGACGTTTCATTTTGTTAATCGTCAGGTAGCCTATCTCCTGCCTGCATTGGCTGTGATGTTGGGCGCATCGCTTCTGTCGCCGCGACATGTCAGACGCGCCGCCTTGATTATTTTTATCATCTCGCTTGCGCTCGTGATTGCGACTCTGTTTTTTGGACAAGAAGTGAAAGGCGCGCGCCGCTGGCTGTTTGGCGTTCAACCTTCTGAATTTCTCAAGCCTGCTTTCGTTGTGATGGTCGCCTGGGCTTTTTCAGAAGGCGCGCGTCGCAAAGATGTGCCAGGCAATCTGATCGCTATTTTGCTTTTTCCTTTGACCATTACGCCATTGGTGCTGCAACCTGATTTTGGTCAGACAATGCTCATTACCATTGTCTGGGGCGCACTTTTTTTTATGGCGGGGCTGCATCTTATCTGGGTCGTTGGCCTTGGCGGTCTTGCCGGCGCGAGCGCATTGCTTGCGTATAAATTTGTTCCGCATGTGCATGCGCGTATTGAAGCCTTCTTGGAGCCGCCGCCGCCAGTTGCGGGCGTGCCGACGAATTTCCAATCTGAAACCGCCTTGGAAAGCTTCATTGCGGGATCATGGTTTGGCAAAGGCCCAGGCGAGGGAACGGTCAAGCGCATTCTGCCAGACTCTCATACGGATTTTATCTTCGCAGTCATTGGAGAAGAGTTCGGCGTGATTGTTTGTATTGCGCTTGCCATGTTGTTTGCCTTCATTGTTGTGCGCGGCCTATTTTCCGCAGCACGCAACGAAGATCCGTTTTGTCGGTTTGCAACAGCCGGTTTGGTCATGCTGTTTGGGTTGCAAAGTCTGATTAATATGGCGGTGAATGTGCATCTCATGCCAGCGAAGGGCATGACCTTGCCGTTCATATCTTATGGCGGTTCGTCATTGATTTCCTTGTCACTGGGAATGGGTTTTCTTCTTGCTGTTACAAGACGGCGTCCGCGCACGCGTATTTTGACGCAAACCGCGTTGCCAACTCAGCCGCTGGCTGCTTAGCATGACAGACGGTCCAGTCTTTCTTGCAGCCGGTGGAACGGGCGGACATCTGTTTCCTGCCGAAGCCCTTGCCCACGCCTTGGCAAAACGCAATGTCGCCGTTGAGCTTGTCACTGACGATCGAGCCCTAAAATATGGCGATCAGTTTCCTGCGCGCGCATTGCATGCCTTGCCCTCGGCGACGCCGCGGGGCGGATCGCTTTTTGCGCGCGCCGCTGCGTTGATTGAGTTAGCGAATGGTTTTGTCCAATCGCTGATCTTATTACGCAAGGCGCGGCCCTGTGTTGTCATCGGTTTTGGCGGCTATCCAACGGTGCCCCCATTGCTGGCTGCGCATGTCCTGCGTATTCCTACCGTGTTACATGAATCAAACGGCATCATGGGCAAGGCAAACAGATTTCTTGCCGGGCGTGTTGATAAGATTGCGGCAGGCTTGCCAAATTTACAGACAGCGGCGGCGCTGCAGCATAAGGTTGTGGTTACGGGCAATCCTGTGCGTCCCAATGTTCTTCTGGCGGCGCAAAGGACATATCCGGATTTTTCTGACGGCGTTTTTCGACTTCTGGTTACTGGCGGTTCGCAAGGCGCGCGGGTCATGTCGGATATTGTGCCGCAAGCGATTGCCTCATTGCCGGAAAATCTGCGCTCTCGGATAAGCCTTGTCCAACAAACCCGACAAGAAGATCTCGCCCGGGTGCAGGCTATTTACGCCTCAGCGAAGGTTAAAGCGGACATTGCGCCCTTCTTTGTTGACCTGCCCGCGCATATGGCTTCGGCGCATTTTGTGATTGCGCGCGCCGGCGCCTCAACCGTCTCGGAGCTTGCAGTTATCGGTCGGCCCGCATTGCTGGTGCCCTTGCCGCATGCACTGGACCAGGATCAGGCGACGAACGCTGCTTTCTTATGTCAGGCTGGCGCTGCTGAGACTGTGGCGCAGCAGGCGTTCACCGTAGATTTTCTCTCATGCCGTCTTGCGCAGTTGATGGCGGCGCCGCAAGAACTGGCGCAACGCGCTAACGCCGCGCGTCAGCTTGGCGTTGCTGATGCCGCGCAACGTCTGGCTGAGCTTGTATTAACCGTTGCGACCTCTCGCGACCGTGATTGGAGATAATGATGAAGCTGCCGCGCGATCTCGGGCCAATACATTTTGTCGGAATTGGCGGCATTGGCATGTCGGGCATTGCTGAAGTGCTTTTGAATCTTGGCTATCGCGTTCAAGGCTCTGATGCGTCGGAAAATGCGAATGTGAAGCGCCTGGTGGAAAAAGGCGCGACGGTCTTCGTCGGGCATGACGCCAAAAATCTTGGCGACGCCGCTGTCATCGTTGTCTCAACAGCCATTAAGCGCGATAATGTTGAGTTAATCGCCGCCCGTGAAAAAAGACTGCCCGTTGTGCGCCGGGCTGAAATGCTTGCCGAGCTCATGCGCTTGAAGCAATGTGTCGCCATTGCCGGCACGCACGGCAAAACGACCACAACCTCTCTTGTTGCAACCCTATTAGATGCGGGAGGATTAGATCCAACCGTTATCAATGGCGGCATCATAAACGCCTATGGCACCAATGCGCGTTTGGGCGCTGGCGAATGGATGGTTGTGGAAGCAGATGAAAGCGATGGCACTTTTCTGAAATTGCCAGCTGATGTGGCCATCGTCACAAATATTGATCCAGAGCATTTGGATCACTTCCATACGTTTGACGCCATCAAAGACGCTTTTCGCCATTTTGTTGAAAATCTGCCGTTCTACGGTTTTGCGGTGATGTGTCTTGATCATCCAACGGTCCAAGAGGTTGTTGGACGGATCGAGGACCGACGCGTCATTACTTATGGAGAAAATCCACAGGCGGACGTGCGCTTGCTTGACGTGAATCTTGAGGGTGGCGTTTGCCGTTTCAATGTGTTGTTGCGCGACCCAAAAACAGCGCAAGCGACCTATCTTGAAAATTTACTGCTGCCGATGCCGGGTCATCACAATGCGCTGAATGCGACGGGGGCCATCGCCGTCGCTTATCAGCTTGGTCTCTCGCCAGAGCAGATCAGAAAGGCGCTCGCTGGATTTGGCGGCGTTAAGCGTCGCTTCACGCGCACAGGCGAATGGAACGGCGTTCAAATTTTTGATGACTATGGCCATCACCCCGTTGAGGTCGCCGCCGTGTTGCGCGCGGCGCGCGCATCCACAAAGGGTAAGGTTGTCGCTGTGATGCAACCACATCGCTTTAGCCGCTTGCAATCACTATTTGATCCTTTCGCGACATGTTTCAATGACGCGGATGTTGTGATCATTGCTGATGTTTATCCTGCAGGAGAGCAGCCGATTGCAGGCGTTGATCGCGATGCGCTCGTTAACGCGATCCGCGCGCATGGTCATCGGCGCGCGATGGGTCTTCCCTCTCCAGAGGTGTTGCCGGCGATGGTGCGCGAAATCGTTGCGCCTGGCGATTACGTTGTTTGCTTAGGGGCGGGAAACATTACCCAATGGGCTTATGCTCTGCCAGAGCAGCTTGCAGCGGGCGGCGGGCGTTGAGCTTCCCAGATCTTTTACCGGAGCTGACGCCGAAACTGCCGCAGTTGCGCGGACGCTTGAGCGTCAATGAGCCGCTTGCGCCTTACACATGGTTTCGTGTTGGCGGAATGGCGCAAGTTTTTTTTATGCCGGCGGATGAATCCGATCTTGCCTATTTTCTCGCGCATCTGCCCCCAGATATGCCTGTGACGGTGATTGGGCTTGGCTCCAATCTTATCGTGCGCGATGGCGGCGTGCCGGGCGTGGTCATTCGTCTTTCGTCAAAAGGTTTTGGCGAGATTTGTGTTGAGGCGGGCGATCGGTTGCGCGTTGGGGCCGCCGTGCCTGACGTAAAGGCGGCGCGCGCCGCCGCTGAAGCGGGAATAGAC
>DAIRFH010000091.1:4517-7201 GCA_036795145.1 Methylocystis sp.
ACCGGTTGCTTGAAGCGCGAGGGGTTGATCGGGCTGGGCGCGTGCATGTTTTCACCAACGCCGAGATGGGGTTCGCCTATCGTCATTGTTCGCTGTCAGAAGAGATTATTTTTACGCAGGCGTTGTTTCAAGGCGTGGCAGGCGATCAAGCGGCCATTGTTGCCGAGATGGAGCGCATTACCGCTGCGCGTGAGGCTGCGCAGCCGATCAAGGAAAAAACAGGCGGCTCAACATTTCGAAATCCGCCTGGACATAAAGCCTGGCAATTGATTGATGCGGCGGGCTGTCGTGGTTTGGTTCAAGGCGACGCGCAGGTTAGCCAGATGCATTGCAACTTCCTGATTAATCGTGGTCAGGCGCGTGCTGCCGATATTGAGACGCTTGGAGAGATTGTGCGCCAAAGGGTGCATGTGGCGAGCGGCGTCGATCTGCATTGGGAGATCAAGCGCATTGGCGTTACGCCAAGGATTTAAAATCATACCAGCGTTTCTTCGCTGATTCCCTCTCTCGATAAAAAGCGCTAGCTTGGCGTTGCGAAGAGATTCGCTGCCAAATTACATGGCGGCGATGGCGTTAGGCGTCACCTGTATCTTTTGACGTCAGCAGACGATTAAGCGTGAGCGCGTTGTGTTTGGGCCGCCAATAGAGTGCCGGCGCTCATTGTCCTGTTCTGTAACCTCATGGAAATTTAATGACCAAACATGTCGCTGTGCTGATGGGCGGGCTTTCCGCTGAGCGTGAAATCTCTTTTCGTTCAGGAGAGGCCTGCGCAACAGCGCTGGAGGAACGTGGCTATCGCGTCTCTCGCCTTGATGCGGGACGAGATGTTGCGACGGCATTGACGCAGATCAAGCCTGACGTCGTGTTTAATGCTTTGCATGGCAAATTTGGCGAAGATGGATGCGTACAAGGCGTTCTAGAGCTTTTACACATTCCTTATACGCATTCCGGCGTTCTTGCTTCCAGCGTCGCGATGCAAAAAGATGTCGCCAAGATCGTCATGGCTGCGGCTGGCGTGCCAACGCCATATGGGCGCGTCGTGCATCGACTTGAGGCTGCAAAGGCGCATGTCCTCCCGCCGCCCTATGTGTTGAAACCGGTTTCGGAAGGGTCGTCTTTTGGCGTCTTTATCGTTGAGGCCGGCGCCGCACAACCGCCTGCGGCTTTGTGCGATCCTCACTGGTCGCATGGCGATATGATGTTGGCTGAAAAATTTATCGCCGGGCGCGAATTGACCTGCGCGGTCATGGGAGATCGCCCTCTCGACGTCATTGAAATCCTCTCAGCGGACGGCGGTTGGTACGATTATCACGCAAAATATACAAAAGGTGGATCAAAACACGTTCTTCCGGCCGTTCTTAAACCGAATATTTACCAACAGATACAAGAGTTGGCGTTGAAGGCTCATCGAGCTCTCGGCTGTCGCGGCGTGAGCCGGGCTGACTTTCGATATGACGATCGTCCGGATGGCGCGGGCGACCTTGTTGTGTTGGAAGTGAACACGCAACCGGGAATGACGGAGACTTCGCTCGTGCCAGAAATGGCGGCCTATGCAGGTTTCTCGTTCGGTGAGCTCGTGCAATGGATGGTAGAAGACGCATCCTGCGATCGATAAGGGGGGTGGTTGCCGCCGCTTTTCCCTTGCAGCAGCAGGCGCATTATTCCACTCCCACGCCTATGGGGCCGGTGTCGGCGTATCATGGCGCGTCTGCGCGTCATTACACGACAGCCGCGCCGTCTGTAACAACTTCCAGACGAAACCGGCGCAGGCGTCTTGTCGCGCTGATGACGCGTCCTGGCGTTGGCCTGGTCGCGAGCCTCACGCTTTTCAGTCTTGTTGGTTTGGCGGGGTGGACCCAAAACGGCGGCTATGACGCTTTTGTCGAAAGCAATGGCCAGCCTTGGGACATTGCCGCGCGTTTTATCGGTTTTGATATTGCCGCTGTGACGATGACAGGTCAGTCGCGTGTGAGCGAGAAAGAATTGCTTGAGGCTGCAAAGATTGGCGCAGGACAGTCTTTGCCTTTTCTTGATCCAACGGCTGTGCGTGAGCATCTGCTCGCGCTGCCCTTGGTCAAGTCTGCAAGAGTTATGAAGCTATATCCCAATCGTCTTGTTGTGACGATTGAAGAGCGAGAGCCCTATGCGCTGTGGCAACGCGAAGGGCAGGTGTTCGTTGTTTCAGAAGATGGCGTGACGATCGATGATTTGCGCACTGACGCTTATTTGACGCTGCCATTTGTCGTTGGCGAGGGCGCGCAAAAGCGATTGCCTGAATATATGGCGTTGCTGAAATCGGCGGGAGATTTGGCTAATCGGGTGAGGGCTGGCGTGCGTGTTGCCGATCGTCGTTGGGATCTCGACATGACCAATGGCGTCAAGGTGCGTTTGTCAGAGCAAGATCCCGTGGGCTCCGTGCAGACGCTGCTGCGGTTGCAGCACGATGCGCGCATTCTCGACAAGGACATCATCTCTATTGATTTACGATCGCGCGACAGAGTCGCTGTCCGCTTAACGGAAGAAGGCGTGGTTTCTCACGAGGCTTTTTTTCACAAGTCGCACAAGAGTGGCGGTTAATATTATGCAGCTTTCGATTATTCCACCACGCATGAAGCCTCTGTCTCCCAGGCGCTCTGCAACTTTTGCGGCGCTGGATGTTGGCACGTCAAAAATTGCTTGCGTCA
>DAIRFH010000092.1:0-7187 GCA_036795145.1 Methylocystis sp.
GCCGCCGCCGCTTTGGTATAGGTAAGACACAAAATATGAGAAGGCGGCACGCCAGAAAGCAGCAACCGCAACACACGCTGAGCCAAAACATAGGTTTTGCCTGAACCCGCATGGGCGGAAACCCAAATTGATGTTTGAGGGTCAGACGCGACACGTTGTTTCTTTAACGTCAATGAGGGGATCAAGCGCGCGCTCATGGTTCGTCTCCGCCGCTTCGCGACCACTCGGGCACGCGCGCCAGATAATCATAATCGCCGCTATCTGATCTTAAGAAAACATAAGGCCGAGAGAGGTAAGGCGTGTCTTGATCCCGAAACTGCGACAATAATTGTCTGACGTCCTCGCGATGGCGCGCCACAACATCTTGGAAGGTCGCCTCGCCTCTCCATTCAAGCCATTGCGTCTTCCCCTCGCCTTTCAATCCAACATAAGCGGCGCCATGAACGACCTTTGCGCCAACCTCAGAAAATGCGCCAGCCTCAATCATCGCCGCCTCAAGCGTCAACTGTGGCGACCAACCTGCTTTCACCTGCGCATTTGTCGGCACGCGGCCGGTTTTATAGTCGAACACATAAGCCTTTTGCGTCGCGTCCACTTCGATGCGATCCGCCTGCGCCGTGATCAGGAAAGAACTATCGTCATGTAGAGATAGGCGCCATTGACCTTTAATTTCTTGAAAGATTTTTACCCCTTGTGCGCGTCGCGCCCCCTCAAATTGAATAAAATAATGCAGTCCCGCCACGATGCGACGCCACGTAAAACCTTCAAACTCTGGATCTTCAAAGAATTCGTCCAATTGCGCTCTCGCAATCTCGATAAGCGCTGAAGCCATTTTCTCAGACAGCGGCTGCGTTGGATAAAGATGAATAAAGTGTGAGATCGCAGCGTGAAGGAAGGTGCCGATCTCGCGCGCGCCCCAAGTCGCGCCCAATAGCGCCAGCGGTTTGAGATTGAGAATAAATTCAGCATAAATCGCGTAAGGATCACGTCGTAACTGTTCGATACGCGTCACGCTTAACTGGGTTGGACGCAAGGCCAAAGCGGGCTTTGGTCGCGGCCGCTCCAGAGAACGCGTCTGTAGCGGCGCATCGATGCGATGCGCAATCTTTTGCATGGCTGCGCCTCGGGCGCGACAAGCCGCAAAGCCATCCTGCGCCAAGGCCTCTATTCTCGTGATAAATCTCGACGCCACAGTTGGCGCGCCATCGCGTTTAAGCGAGCGCGATAACACAACGCGCTTTGCGCCCATCGCCATCATGAAATCATGTGCGCTCTGTCCAATACGGCGCTCTGGCGAACTCATGCCAAGCTGGCGGCGCATGGAACGATTGAGAAAGACGCCTGTGTCCACCTGCGGCGGCCATACGCCTTCATCAAGCCCAGCAATGAGAATTAAATCAGCCTCAATCAGACGCGCCTCAAGCGGTCCAAGAATTTGCACCCTTGGATGCGCCTTTTGTTGCTTTCTGACAGTGGTTTCATGGGTGATACTGTGAAAAATGACCTTATAATTTTCAACGCCAAAGGCGCTTGCGCTGGAGACATGCGTTAAGTGGTCGAATAAATTCTCCACAAGATCATGTTCTATCGCTGCAATTGTTTGGTCGCCGTCAATAAGCGCATTAAAAATCTCTCTTTGGGCTGTTGCGCATGCGCTGACGCTGCTTGTGCGATCCAAAGAGCGAGATGAATGAAAAATACCCTGTAAGTTTAAAAAAACTGCTTCAATTTCTTGCCATTGACGCTGCGTGATCGACCGCGCCGCCGGATAGGCTTGTTGCGATTGAGAGGCGACTTTTGCATCGGCAAGATGCGCGCCCCAGTCTGTCTTTTCCCTTTTTTTTACGCGTAAAACGCCAATCTCAATTAAGGGTCGCAACGCCTCAATTTGCGTGCGCGCCATGCCAAGACAACAAATTTTATGCGACAGAAGCGCTGCGATATTAACATCCGTCAGTCCCTCGATAAAAATATCATTAATCAACAGCGCAAGCGCGCCAGCCGGCGTTGAGGCAAGCGTAACGCCGCCGGAATTATCGATGATAATATTATAGCGCAACAGATCTTGCGCGACGCGATTGGCGATTGAGCGATCTGGCGTCATCAAAATAGCGGTTTGATCCGGCTCTTGCAGGAGTTCGCGCATGAACAGCGCAAGCGTTAACGCCTCCTCACGCTCATCTGCGGCCTCAACAAAAGAAACGCCGGCGAGACCGGCAGAAAATAGCGCTTCTGACTCTTGACAAAAATCTCGCCACTGCGCTGTTTGCTGAGCCGGCGCCAGCGCCATGGAGATAATCTGGCGACGCGCGCCAAGCTCAGGCGTTAGCGCGCCAATGGGGATGACCGTATCGCGCGGCGCACCCATCAGCTCCAATAAGCGCTTGAGCATGATCTGCGGATGACTAAAGCTCGTTTCATCCTGCGCGTCGCCTAAACACGCCCACGCCTCTTGCCCCATCTCATCGTCAAGGCCTGGCAAAACAACGGCGCCATTTTCCAAGCTGGCAATTTTACTCAGCAAGCGCGCGGTGGCTGGTTGCGCGCCCGTTGAGCCAATCGCAATGATCGGCGCCTGCGCTTGCTGCGTCTCAAGAAAATCAATCTGCGCCTGCGTTAGGCGTTTTTGTTGCAATGAGGCGTCAATCAGGTCGCGTTGATGGAGAATCTGCGGCCATTGACGAAGCGCAATATCAAGAAAACGCGTTGTCAAAGACCAATAGGGATCAAAACTATCATCGACAATTTTTGTTAAAAGCTCAGGATCAATGTCCTCAATAATAAATTCATCAATTAAAGCGGCAAGTTCTCTGGCAAGAAGATAAGCGGCGCAGGGCGTTGAGGCGACAAGAAAAGGCTCGGAGGCGTCATAGCGCGTGTTGCCGTCTTGCGTCATGGATAAAACCGCATGTTGAACGGATCTTGACCATGTTAAAATAAGCTCGGCTAAAATAAATCGGCGTTCTAATTCTCCAACCGATAAGAGCGCGACATCCTCACTGACATTTTCCTCATCTGAGAAAAGCGTCTCGCGCGTATTTTCCGTAAGACCGCCCAGCGGCAAGATTTGCGGTAAAAGCAACGACGCGCCAATGAGATTTTTTGAAAATTCTTCTTGTAGCGCCTGAGCGGCGCGGCGCGTTGGCACATATATTTTTGTGCGGGCAATATCCAGCGGAGGAGAAGAACGCGACATCCCCGGCAGAATTTGACCAGACAGAAACGCTGCGACAAAATTTTTCAAAAATGGCGCACCGGGCGGGATAGAAAAAAGATGTCGCCTCATGGGTGCGCCCGTTAGTCTGCGTAGGCCGCGATCGCCCTCTCAGCTTCTTCTATCGCCCCGATGGAGCCGACATGCAACCAGAGCCCCTGTGACGCCACGCCATAAAGCCGGCCTGCTTCTGCAGCCGCAAAGAGGTAAGGCGCAAGTTTAATCACCTCTTCCGTCGCATTCAAAAAAAGCTCTGGCTTAATCAGGGCGACGCCAGCGTAAACAAAGGGCTTTGGCCCCTCAGGCCGCAACAAACGACCATCTGGCGCAAGATCAAAGTCGCCTTGCCAATCAACGCCGACGCTTCCACGCGTTGGCGAAAGAAGCAATGCAATATCCATTTTTTCAGGATCCCAGACATTTGCGAGCGCGCGCATGTTTGACTGCTTGGCGCCAAACCAAAAAGCGTCCGTGTTGCAGATGTAAAAAGGCGCAGCGCCAATGAGCGGCAAAACCTTTCGAATGCCGCCAGCCTGATCCAGCAGAAGCGCGCGCTCATCAGAAATGACAATATGCGGCGTCTGGCGTTGCGCAAGATGCGCCTCAATCTGATCCGCCAGATGATGAACATTCACAATAGCTGTTTTTACGCCGATCTCAGCAAGATCATCCAGCGTGCGATCAATCAGTGTTTGACCCTGCACGCGCACCAGAGGTTTTGGCAAATGATTGGTGAGCGGGCGCATGCGCGTGCCTAGACCCGCCGCAAAAACCATCGCTATTTCCGGCACGTTGTTGGTCACTTTTCCTCAAATATCGACAAAGTTTGGCAGATTGGTTTTATACCAGTTCTTAATCTCGTCTAAGGCTGGATGTTTCAGACTTTTGATAAGATAGGCCTCAATGCGCGGAAGATGCTTAAGATATTGCGGCTTGCCGTCGCGTTGATTGAGCCTGGCGAAGATGCCTAAAATTTTCGTTGCGCGCTGAGCTGCTAAGATAGAATAGGCTTTTGCAAAATCGCCAATGTTAAAATCAGGATCGGCGGCGCGGCGTAATGTTGAGTAATGCGCAAGGAGTTTTAATTCTAATGCATCTGGAACACTGACGCGCGCATCCTGCCCCAGTGAGGCCAGATCATAGGCCGGATGGCCCAGAACGCAATCTTGAAAATCAATCACGCCCACACGCGCTGAACCCACGCGATCCTTCAGCCACAAAAGATTTGGCGAGTGATAATCTCGCAGCGTCCATGTCGTTGGCGCCATGGCGATATCTAGCAAAGCCTTGCGCCAGATATTAATAAACACGGCGCGGGCGCCGGAAGAAACGCTGGTCTTGAGATGATCAATATACCAATCCAACAGGAGCTCGACCTCAATCAGCAATGCGTCAATGTCATAGGGGGGGATGTGATAAACGCCGTCATCCTCAACGGGAATAACGTCTGGTAGTTTTTGCGTATGTAAGCGCGCAAGAACTTCAGCGGCGGCTAAATATCTCTCGCTCATTGGCCCATCAGCGTCGACGACGCCGTCAGATCCCAAATATTCAACAAGCAAGACGCCAGCGTCAAGATCTGAAGCCAGTATCTCTGGAGCGGAAACGCCCTGTTTGCGCAAGGCCGCTGCAACCGCCACAAAGGGACGGACATTTTCAGCCAAGCGGGCGATATCGCTGTAGGATTTGCCATATCTAATTGAGGGACCGTCTGGACGCGGCGGCGAAATCATCATGATCGCTTGCGCGCCGTCTGTATTTTCCAATTTCTCATAGGCTCTGGTTGATGCGTCGCCTTGGAGAAAACTGCGATGCGCTGCGCCCCAACCCGACTGGCGCAACAAATCTCGCACCGCTTTAAATGGCGCGAGTCGTTGCGCATAATCGCCATAGCCGACAAATTCCACATGTCGCGCTTGGGGATTTTCCTGATCGCCAAAATTAAGATGAATCTCTAAGCGATCTTTTGGTAAAACTTCTGGCGCGCGCTCCGCCCATTCAACAAGCGCAATGGCGCCGTCAATAATCTCATCCCATCCTAAGCCAGACAGATCTTTTGCTGAGGCAATGCGATAAAAATCAGCATGCACGACTAGTCTCTCAGAACTCTCATAGGCCTGCATCAGCGTGAAGGTCGGACTTGGCACCTCGAGCGAGAGATCATTGATCAAATAGCGTATGAGCGCGCGCGCAAATGTCGTTTTGCCAACGCCAAGATCGCCCGTAAGCGCGATGAAATCGCCAGTTTTGACAAGTGCGCAGACATCCAGGGCCAGCTGCGCCAATTCTTCTTCATTTGCGATCTCAAGCCGCCAGCGCGTCGCTTCTGTCATCTCCTGCATCACATCACGCCTTTCGTTGCGGTTAGCAGGATCTGATCATTGCTGCTTGCGCGCACCAGGGGAAAGACACATGTCACTGTTGTTCCCTCGCCAGGAGCAGAGTCAACATAGACCTTGCCCCCATGCAATTCCATAAAGGCGCGCACGATAGAAAGACCAAGACCAACGCCGCGATGTCGCGAGCCAGTGGTATGCGACTCGAAACGATCGAAGATTCTCTCCAAAATATCTGGCGCAATCCCCCGACCACGATCGGTGACTTTGAAAATAACTTCATCTTCACGCCGGAAGGCGGCAAGCGTTACCGTCTGGCCTGGACTGGAAAAGCCAATTGCATTGGATAGTAGATTGAACAGAATTTGTCTCAGACGTTTTGCGTCCGCTTGAAAGACGCCCACATTGTCCATTGCGACAATTTGTATTTGGATCGCATTTTCCGCCAACCGATCCTGAAGCCCTTCAATGGCCGCATTCATCGCTGCGGATACGTCAATATCAGTGAGCTCAAGCGCCATAGCGTCTTCATCAATGGTTGCAAGATCAAGAATATCATCAACGATGGCGAGCAAAGCGGCGGAAGACTTGCTGACATAGCCAAGATATTCAGCCTGTTTTTCATTAAGCGCGCCTGTGGTCTTTTCATTTAATAAATGCACAAAACCATTGATGTTATTTAATGGCGAGCGCAGCTCATAAGAAACATGCTGAATGAAATCATTTCTAAGCTTTTCCGCCGCAAGCAGCGCCTTGTTGCGATCAGACAGCGCCCGCTCTGCTTTCACATCCGCCGTGACGTCAACAAAGGTGAGCAAGGCGGCGCCCTCGAGGAGCGATTGCGCCGTGCAATCAAGAATAATGTCATCGTTGCGCTCTAGGCGGCGCGTGAAGCCAATTCTTAATTCATTGAGCCCTGTGACAAAGCCTTTAAGCTCTTGCCAGGCGTCATCTGATTCATACAAAGGCTTACACCGCGCAATCAACGCCTCAAAACGCGGCTTCTCACTCAGCGACTCAAGATCAAGACGCCACAGTGCGGCAAAAGCTGGATTGCAAAAACTCAACCGACCATCTGGACCAAAAACAGCAACGCCCTCTCGAAGCGTCTCCAGGGTCTCGTTTTGCATACGGTTAAGGGCGTTGAACCTGGTCTCAAGCTCATAGGCCTTCGTCGTGTCATCAAAGAGATAGGTTACCCCGCCTTGGGTATTAGGATGCGCGACCACGTCAATGATACGTCCGTCTGGCAAGTGCCAGGTATGACGCACCGCCTCTGTTGAACGATAGGCGTCAAATAAGCGCTCTTTCCATAAGCGATAATCTCCCTCAATCGGCAAACGTTGCTTGGCGCGCAACCAATCCAACAACTCCCCATCTGAGGGTTTCTGCTCAAGAAAGGCGGCGTCAATCTGCCACAGCGTAGCATAAGCGTCGTTACTATAGACCAGCCGACGCTCCCGATCGAATATCACCACAGCCGTCGGCAACTGATCGAGCGTGCGAACATGAGACTGCATTTGCTGCTGCATCGTTGCGCGCACGACCTCAACTTCATGACGATCAATCGCCATTGAGGCGATCATCGTATCTGAAACCGCCTGAGTGACATCCAGCAAATGTCGCTGACCTGCAAC
>DAIRFH010000017.1:0-34982 GCA_036795145.1 Methylocystis sp.
TCGCATCCGTTTCTGCGTTAGACTCATCCTCTTTTTTTGGCGTGATGATGCGTTGGGTGCGCGACAAAAACGAGGGCATGCCTGGGCGCGGCGCCGGCGGCGTTGGACGGATTGGCGGCAGTTGGCCAAGCGTTGGTCTTGCTGGGGCGCCTGCGCCAAGAGATGATTGAGTCAAAGGCGCGTCAGTATTTGGCGTGCTCAGACTTGCGCCTAGTGGCGGCGTAGACGTTTTGGAGGCAAAAAGATCAGGCGGCAGATTGAGTGGCGCTGGTTGTTTCACGCTGACGACTGGCGGACGTGGAGCCTCTTGAGACGGCGCGTCACTGACAGGGGCTGGTGACGTTGGCGCTGCTGGCCAATTATTGCTGTTGGTTGAGGCTGCGGGTCTGCCGGCAGCCTCAACACGATTAATGGTCGCTTCTACGAGCACGTCATTTGGACCGCCAATCAGGAGCAAATGCTCGGTGTTGTCCCGGCGCACAATGACAAGTTGGCGTTCCTTATCAAGATCGAACACATCGACAACGTCGAGTCTGCGGGGACGATTGCGGGCGCCTGGCGCGCGGATTTTTTTTCCAAAAACCAGTCGGAAAATATAAACGAGCAGGAGCGCTGCCAGGAGAAAAGCGACAAGGGCGCCAAGCAGGGGAAGCAGTTGTGTGAATTTGTCAGCCATGAAAAGCGGGTCTCTCGTTTATTCTCTTCTTCGCTCGCCAATTTATCAGCTTTCCTGGCAAGCGCAGGCAGAAGGTAAATAAATGGTTAACGCCGAAAGAGCCGGCTTTAACGCCTTTAACTATGACAAAATTTGGTCTTTGTGGCGCCGTGGCCGACAGTTGTGCCCTGAAAAGCTTAAATTCCGCGTTTTGTCCCGGGGTTTTTAGCATTAACCTATCCATTAAATCGAATCGCCAACGATTTTGGCACTCGTCGTGGCGTGTCTCCATCAACCTCACAAGGCTTGCAGAATGACCGAGCGGGCAGCGTCCCCCGCCTTCAATCAAAATGAGCGTCGCGGCAGCGCGGTGCTTGTGCTGGCGCTCGCGCTACTCATTCTGGGAGTCGCCGCGATTTATTTTCTGGCGCCGACAGCGCTTGCACCGCGTTTTACGATGTTAGCGCTGGCGCTTTTTGGCGTGGCGGGCATTTTCTTCCTTTTTGCCTATGCAGTCGGCTTAATTCAATTTTCCAATCGCCAAATCAGCGATGATTTAACCGGCCTCATCGTCGAGACATCACAAGAAGGCTTGCTCATCACAAATGCGGAGGCCGATGTTCAATACGCCAATCGCGCCTATCTCAATTTTTGCAATGCGGATGATCTTGCCGGCGTGAAGGGTGTTGATCGTCTTTTTGCGGGTCCTCCCGAGGTGTCTGAGGCAATTTATCGTCTTGCTCAGGCAGCGCGCTCTGGCGTGATGCATGCAGAAGATATTCGCCTGTCGCCCCCCCTGACGGGGAATGGGGCAATGGGCTGGTATCGCATTCGCGTGCGCCCCTTGCCTCAAATCGGCGTCAAATGCGTTTTGTGGACGGTCGCCGATATGACGGCTGACCGGGCGCGTCAGGAAAATGTTTTTCAAGAGCTCCAGCACGCCATCGATTTTCTTGATCATGCGCCAGCTGGATTTTTCTCAGCAGAACCTGGCGGCGATATTTCTTATATGAATAATACGCTGGCTGGCTGGCTTGGTTATGACCTGACGCAGGTTGGTTCGGGCGGCGCGACGCTGTCCTCGATTATCGCTAATGACAGCGCCGCCCTCATTGCAGCTATGCGTGGCGCGCCAGGAGAGGTGATAACACAACAGGTCGATGTTGATTTACGCTGCAAGGATGGGCGCTCTTTGCCCGTTCGGCTATTGCATCAGGTCGCATTTGGACAAAATGGACAGGCGGGATCCTCGCGAACCCTCGTTTTAAATCGCGCGGCTGGAGAACAGCCTGAGGAAAATCTCCGCGCCGCTGAAGTTAAATTTGCGCGTTTCTTTAATTCAACGCCAATGGCGATCGCTTCACTTGATGTTGAAGGACGTTTGCATGGCACGAACGCAGCTTTCGCCAAACTCATGCCACAAGCGCTTTCGCCTGGGCAGAGCAAAGACGCGCAAGTCTGGGCGCTTTTTAATGGCATGAGCGATCGTGATCGCACCATGCTGCGCACCGCGCTTCAAGAAGCATTCGCCGGCAAAAGCGACATCACCCCGATAGACGTCATCTTTGAAGACGCGGTATCGCCGCGCTCGGCGCGTTTCTTTGTCTCGCCAGGTGGTGATGCTGGTAAAATTGGCGCCATGCTGTATGCGCTTGATACAACTGAGCAGCGCAAATTGCAGGAGGAGTTTGCGCAATCTCAAAAAATGAACGCTGTGGGACAGCTTGCTGGCGGCATTGCGCATGACTTTAATAATATGCTGACTGCGATTATTGGCTATTCTGATCTTCTTTTATCCAGTCATCGACCGACGGATCCAGCGTTTAAAGATATTCGCTCAATAAAAGAAACAGCAAACCGCGCAGCTGGGTTGACGCGCCAATTACTTGCTTTTTCACGTCGCCAGACCCTGCGTCCGCAAGTCTTGCAATTGAGCGAGGCCTTATCTGATCTGCAGATTCTTTTGCGTCGCGTTGTTGGTGAAAAGAACGAACTGGATGTGCGTCATGGGCGCGATCTGTGGCTTGTCAAAGCAGATATTACGCAATTTGAGCAGGTCATTATTAATCTTGTCGTTAATGCGCGTGACGCGATGTCGGCGACGGGTGGGCGCGTTCAGATCCGCACGCGTAATATTCAAAAGAGCGATTGTTTGAGTGTAGCTGATGGCGCCTTGCCGCCAGCTGAGTATGTCTTGATTGAAGTTGAGGATAATGGCGGCGGCATTCCCCCTGAGGTGCGGGAAAAAATCTTTGAGCCATTTTTCACCACCAAGGAAGTTGGGAAAGGGACGGGGCTGGGCCTTTCCACGGTGTTTGGCATTGTAAAACAATCTGATGGTTTCATCTTTGTTGAGAGTGAGGTCGGGCGCGGCACGGTCTTTAAGATTTTTCTTCCAAGGCATATTCCGGAAGAAAAGGATATTCAGGTTAAAAGCGATGAGACGGCCAAGACAGCTGCCGATTATACGGGTCAAGGCATTGTATTATTGGTTGAGGATGAAGATACAGTTCGATCTATTGGCGCGCGAGCGCTCAAGTCACGTGGATTTACAGTCCTAGAGGCGACAACGGGTCAGGAAGCGTTAGAAATTGTTGAAGAGAATAATGGTAAGATTGATTTGATCATTTCAGATGTGGTGATGCCGGAAATGGATGGGCCGACCATGTTTGCGGAGTTGAGAAAGCGCGGTGTAAAGGCTAAGGTTGTATTTGTCTCGGGCTACGCAGAAGAAGCGTTTGCGAAAAATCTGCCTGAAGGCGAATTTGGCTTTTTGCCAAAACCATTTTCAATCAAGCAGCTGATAGAAACAGTCAAAACGCATCTTGGATGATCTGCTCGCAGCTCTGCATGTTTTTGATTATAAAACCATCGATGGCAACAGGAATAGGATTATTTTTTTTCATCACGACGTCACTATAAAATTCTAACTCTTCGCCATTCTAAGCGCTTTCGCGCAAATCATGTCTAATCTTAAGGGAGAGTGTGATGCGGCCTTTATTTTATTTGATCATCATAAGCTTCATTTGCGTTCTCAACGCCACATTTGTTGCGGCAGAGGAAGCGCCAGATGTCATTTTTCGTAAATCGACGGACTTCAAGCTTGTGACGCCAAATGATAAACTGGCGACATATGGCATTGATGACCCTTTGATTGACGGTGTTGCTTGTTACTACACGGCGCATGAGAAAGGCGGCGTCGCCGGCATGTTTGGCGTTGCAGAGCAGACTTCAGAAATTTCATTGTCCTGCAATCAGCATGGGCCGATCAAATTTAAGGACAAATTTGGTCAGGGCGACTCTGTCTTCAGCGAACGCCGCTCCTTGCTATTCAAACGCATGCAGATTGTCCGCGGATGCGATGTTAAACGTAATATACTGGTATACATGGTGTATTCAGACCGGCTTATTGACGGTTCGCCAGAAAGCTCAACCTCTACGGTTGTCATAACGCCTTGGGGCGATCAAAATAATGTTGCGCGCTGCGCCGATTTTGTGAAGAACTGAGGCCGCACAAGAGGGCGCAGCTGATCATAAAGATAAAGCACACGCTTGCCAGATTTAGCTTCTGGCAAGCGTGAAGCGTCCTGTTTCTAATGGTGAGAAGACCGCGCGCCGTTCAAGCGCAGGCCGTTTGTTAGACAGCTCATTCATGCGCGCGCGGCGGCTTTGGAGATGACATGCCCTCTACGCTCAAAATCTACAATACTCTAACGCGCGCCAAAGAGGTTTTTGAGCCGGTCGATCCCTTGCGTGTTCGTTTATATGTCTGTGGGCCAACTGTTTATGATTATGCGCATATTGGCAATGCGCGGCCACTGATCGTTTTTGATTTATTATTTCGTTTGCTGCGCCATGCTTATGGCCCTGATCATGTTGCATATGTTCGCAACATAACGGACGTCGATGATAAAATTAATGCGCGCGCAGCTCAGCGCGGGATTACAATTCGAGAGCTGACGGAAGAAACTAATCGGGTTTTTCAACAAGACGTCCGCGCGCTTGGATGTCTTGATCCCACAGTGCAGCCGCGGGCGACGGAACATATTGATCAAATGATTGCGATCATTCATCGGCTGATCGCCAATGGCCATGCTTATGCCGACGATGGCCATGTTTTATTTGATGTGACCTCGATGCAATCCTATGGGCGACTGGCGCGTCGCTCGCTTGATGAAATGCTGGCAGGCGCCAGAGTGGATGTGGCGCCTTATAAGCACGGCGATATGGATTTCGTCTTGTGGAAACCCTCGTCGTCAACGGAGCCAGGTTGGGATAGCCCCTGGGGGTTTGGTCGTCCGGGGTGGCACATTGAATGTTCCGCCATGGCGTGGGCGCATCTTGGGGAGGTTTTTGATATTCATGGTGGCGGCATTGATCTTGTATTTCCCCATCATGAAAATGAAATAGCGCAGAGTTGCTGCGCATTTGGTCACCCCGTGATGGCTCATTATTGGATGCATAATGGTTTCTTGCAGGTCGAGGGCGAGAAAATGTCCAAGAGCCTGGGCAATTTCATCACCATTCATGAATTGCTGCATAGGGATGTCTTTGGCGGGCGTAAATGGCAGGGGGCTGTTTTAAGATTGGCGATGTTGCGCACGCATTATCGGCAACCAATAGATTGGACAGTTAAAGCTCTTGAGGATGCGGACAATGTCATGAGTGAGTGGATGCGCGTGACAAGGAATATTGAGGCTTCGCAGATCACCCAAGAGTTTCTTGATGCGCTTAATGATGATCTTAACTTTGCCAGAGCTGAGGCGCATCTTCATCAATTGCGGAAATCAGATCCAAACGCTCTTCTTGCTTGCTTAAAGTTTCTTGATCTTGAACAAGAAGTCTGCGGCGCCAATGCGCATTCCCTAGAAGAGCGGCTTGCAGAAAAAGGCCTCTCTCGCAATGAAGTAGAGGCGCTGATCGCAGCGCGCCTAAATGCGCGGGCGCAAAAAAACTGGGCAGAGTCAGACCAAATTCGCGATCAATTGCAAAGGATTGGCGTTATTCTTAAAGATAATAAAGATGGCACGTCGTCATGGGATCTGGGTTAAGATCACACCCCTTTTCTTGTTAAGTCTGGTCTCTTAGGCGCATGTCAGGAGTAAAGTTGATGTTTAAGGAAGATTGGAAAAAGACATTGCCTTTTAAACGGCACTGGTTTGTCTATCTTCTCTTTAAAGTCGCCATACTGGCAATTAGCCTGATCCTTTTATGGCGCTTCATCCAGTCAGGGGCCTTTGTTTAGCCATGGCGCGTCACGCTGTGATTGGATTTCGTCCCTTTCTGCCTGCAGACGCTCAGACTGTCGCTGATCTCTTTTGTGCAAGCATAGAAACCCTTGCATCGGAAGATTATGCTGCAGAGCAGATCGTCGCCTGGCAATCGGCAGCGCGTGACATTCAGGCTCTGACGGTTAGATTGAATGAGGCGCTGACGATTTTGGCGATCGTTCAGGGGCAAATTGTTGGTTTTGTTTCTTTGCGGGATAAGACTAAGCTGGATATGCTTTATGTTCATCCTGACCATGTGCGGGCAGGCGTGGGAGCCTCTCTGTTAGAGGCAATTGAAAAGCTCGCTGCTAATCGCGGCGTTGATAAAATCACGCTCGAGGCGTCAGACAACGCGCTTGGTTTTTTTACCGCACGCAACTATACCCCACAAAGTCGCAAGACGCATGTAATTGATGGTCAATGGCTTGGCTGTACGGCCATGTCAAAAGATCTCACAGGCGTCTATGCTGGGAGCATGCATTGATGATGACCGATCGCCTCACACTCTATGATACAACGCTGCGAGATGGGGCGCAGACGACAGGCGTCGATTTTTCTCTTGAAGATAAGCGGCAGATTGCCGCGATGCTTGATGAGCTTGGCATTGATTATATTGAGGGGGGCTATCCAGGCGCCAATCCGACTGACACGGAGTTTTTCAAACAACGGCCAAAGCTTGCAGCAAAATTTACAGCCTTTGGCATGACGCGCAGAAGCGGGCGATCGATTGATAATGATCCAGGGGTTGCGCTTTTGCTCGATTGCGCCGCTGACGCTGTGACATTTGTAGCAAAAACTTGGGACTATCACGTCCATGTTGCGTTAAAATCCACCCTTGACGATAATTTGTCCGCCATCACGCAATCTGTTTCAGCTGCGCGTGCGCGTGGCAAGGAAGCAATTGTTGATTGCGAGCATTTTTTTGACGGCTTTAAAGCCAATCCAGAATATGCACTTGCCTGCGCCAAGGCTGCTTATGAGGCGGACGCTCGGTGGATTGTGCTTTGTGACACCAATGGCGGCACATTGCCTCATGAGGTGAGCGACATTGTCTTGCAGGTTGTGAAAGTTATTCCTGGTGCGCGCATTGGGGTGCATTGTCATGATGATACGGGGCAGGCTGTTGCGAATTCACTTGCCGCTGTGCGGGCTGGCGCGCGTCAGATACAAGGCGCGCTCAATGGCTTGGGGGAACGCTGCGGCAATGCAAATCTGACTACGCTTATACCCACCTTGCTGCTGAAGCCTGAGTTTTCTTCCCAGTTTGATATTGGCGTCAGTCTTGAACAGCTTAAAAATCTCACGCGCATCAGTCATGCCCTTGATGAGCTGCTCAATCGTGCGCCGGATCGTCATGCGCCATATGTTGGGGCCAGCGCATTCGCCACAAAGGCAGGCATTCATGCGTCAGCCGTGATGACAGATCCAAAAACCTATGAGCATGTTTCGCCAGACAGCATTGGCAATGTTCGTCGCGTTCTGGTGTCTGATCAGTCAGGTCGATCAAATCTTGTATCAGAATTACACCGGCTCGGCGTTGCCTGCGACAAGGATGATCCGCGTCTCGTCCGGCTCCTTGATCTCATCAAAGAAAAAGAGTCTGAAGGCTATGCCTATGAAGGCGCTGACGCATCGCTTTATCTTTTGGCTAAGCAGGCTTTGGGCGAGACCCGACATTTCTTTGATATTGAACGCTACAGCGTCTTAGTCGATCGGAAGTTTTCAAAAGACCTTCCGCCCGATGATTTACGCGCTGAAGCAATCGTCAAAGTTAATATTGATGGAAAGAGTCATTTATCTGCAGCTGAAGGCATTGGTCCGGTAAATGCATTGGATTTGGCGTTACGAAAAGACTTTGGCGTTTATCAGTCTTACATAGATGATATTCGACTTGTCGATTACCGCGTTCGCGTTTTTCAGGGCGGAACCGATGCGGTTACTCGGGTGCTTGTTGAATGTGCGGATAAAAGCGGTGCGCATTGGTCCACTGTCGGCGTTTCCGCCAATGTGATTGATGCTTCATTTGAGGCGCTGGTTGATGCCGTCAATTACAAGTTGATGCGGGCGACTGAGACAAAAAAGAGCTGATCTAAAAACGCTTGATCATATCTGCGTCTGTTGTCTTATCCTCATCTATTGCCGCTTTGAGGATCATCGGCAAGATGTCTTCAACTGTTTGGGCGACCTGGTAACGAATCTCATGCGAGGGTCTGATGAAGGCGCTTTCGCGCATATGCGAAATGAGTGCAAGCAGCGGTCCCCAGAAGCCATTAATATCTGCTATAATGAGCGGTTTTCTGTGTTGCCCGAGTTGAATCCAGGTCAGTTGCTCTGCGAGTTCTTCTAAGGTGCCAATGCCGCCAGGAAAGGCGACGAAGGCGTCTGAACGTTCAAACATGATTCTTTTGCGTTCATGCATGTCCTTCACAATAATAAGTTCAGAAATACGTTTTTCGGCGACTTCATATTCATCGAAGAAGTCGGGGATAACCCCCGTCACATGACCGCCCGCTGCAAGGGCGGCATGGGCGGCGGCGCCCATCAAGCCACAGGAAGCGCCCCCATAGACCAGACCAATGCCTGCCGTGGCGATTAAACGGCCAAAGCTTTGCGCCGCGCGCGTGAAGGCCGGGTCATTGCCGCTAGCAGAGCCGCAGTATAGACAAATATTTCTAATCTGGCGCATGACTCGCCTTCTCGTTGAACTTCGGCGCTTGCGCAAAAGTCGATATAAAAATGTGATAGAAGATAATAATGCATCGCGCCATATATGCGTGAAGCTCAAGGGATTAAGTGGAACATTAATGCGTAGTTTCAGTCAACGGGGCCAGGGCGGTCCAGATATGTCCGCAACGACGATTTCTGAGGCCTCGCTACTTAAGACTATTATTCGGCTGTGGCCCTATATTTGGCCCAAGGGTAGACGTGATCTGGAAATCCGCGTCCTTATTGTCTTTGTCCTGCTGTTTATCAGTAAGGGCTTTAATGCGCTGACGCCCTACGCCTATAAATGGGCAACAGACGCGCTGTCTGAAAAAGGAGCCGACGCACTGGCGACAGTGGGTCAAAGCGCTGTTTATTTTACCCTCCTAATGGGCGCCATCCGTATCATTGCTGTTATTTTAATGCAGACGCGGGATGGGATTTTTGCAGCTGTTGCGATGCATGCTGTGCGGCGTCTTGCTACAGATCTCTTTGTTCATATGCATGAGCTCTCGCTGCGTTTTCATATTACCAGAAAGACAGGCGGTCTAACGCGCGTTTTAGAGCGCGGACGCAACGCCATTGAAACTTTAGCGCGATTGGTTATGTCGACAGGCGCGCCGACAATTATTGAAATGTTTCTGGTTTTGGCTGTCTTTATTTATCAGTTTGATTGGCGCTATGCAGTTGTTTTAATCGCAACTCTTGCAAGTTATTTTGTCTTTACGACTCTTGCGACCAATCACCGTATCGCCATACGTCGTCAGATGAATGACAGCGATACGGAGGCTAATCAAAAAGCAATTGATAGTCTGCTTAATTACGAAACTGTAAAATATTTTAGCGCGGAAGAACGCGAAGCGCAGCGTTATGACAAATCAATGATACATTATGAGAAAGCGAGTATTCACTCCTATGTTTCGCTCTCTGTTCTCAATGCTGGTCAGACGGTGATATATATCATTGGCGTCACCATAATGATGGTGATGTGCGTCTACGATATTCAGGCTGGGCGCAATAGTATTGGCGATTTTGTTCTCATCAACGCCTTAATGATCCAGCTTTCACAGCCGCTTAATTTTATGGGCACCTTTTATCGCGAGGTCAGGCAGGCGATTATCGATATTGAGACGATGTTTTCTATATTAGGCAAGGCTCCAGAAATTATTGATAAACCTAATGCGCAAGCGTTGATTGTCAGTCATGGAAAAGTGGTTTTCGATAATGTGCATTTTTATTATGAGCCAAACCGACCTATTTTAAACGGCGTCAGTTTTGAGGCAAAGCCTGGTCAAACAATTGCGATTGTTGGTCCTTCAGGCGCCGGTAAATCCACGATCTCACGCTTAATGTTTCGTTTCTATGAGCCCCAAAGCGGCGGCATTTTTATTGATGGCCAAAATATTTTGGATGTGACGCAAATCAGTCTGCGTGCGGCAATTGGCATGGTGCCGCAAGACACAGTGCTGTTTAATGACACAATCGGCTATAATATTCGCTATGGCCGCTGGGACGCGACCTCTGATGAGGTTCGTCATGCCGCGCAGCTTGCGCAAATTGATCAATTTATTGAAAATGTTCCTGGTGGCTATGACGCGCAGGTTGGCGAGCGCGGGTTAAAACTCTCAGGCGGCGAGAAGCAACGTGTTGCTATTGCGCGGACGATTTTAAAGGGTCCGCCAATCCTCATTCTGGATGAAGCGACCTCTGCGCTTGATAGCTACACAGAACATGAGATCCAGGAAGCCTTGCGTCGCGTGGCAAAAGGCAGAACCACGCTTGTCATCGCGCATCGTTTAACAACGGTTGTTGAGGCGGATGAAATTCTATTTCTCGATCAAGGCGTTATAAAAGAACGCGGCACGCATCAAGAGCTACTCTCGAAAGCAGGGCATTATGCGGGTATGTGGAACAAGCAGCGTGAGGCTGCTGAAGCGCGCGCGAAATTGATTGAGGCTGAGCGCGAAGATTCTCTCTAATTGATCATAAGCATTCGATGGTGATTTTATCAGGATTATCTGTTTTTATTGTTTGAATTTTGCCATCAACATAGGCTTGAACGCGCGGGCGTTTGTGCGGCTCATCAATCATCTGATAACCGTTTTTACAAAGCGCTTCGGCCCGACGGATGCAAAGCTGCATTTCCTGTACGCAACTTATTTCATAGCCGTTTCTTCTCTTTGACAGGGTAATGGCTTTGGCGTCAGTGCCTGTCATGTCATTAAAGCCCGGCTGTGTTGCTTCTGGGCAGTCGGAAAGACTTAGTCCAAAGGCAACAATTAATCCGCTCAACGCGCACATGGGCGTCCTCTTACGCTTTCGTTAATACAGATCACGTCAGTTAATCGATGTCTTTTTATCATGACAGTTTTTTGTCTGATCCTCAATTAGACGTCCTCAGGCTTATAGGGCGAGTTGGCGCGCTTATAGGGAATAATGAAGAGTTCACGCAAAACTGGCGCAACAACAAGCAGCATGACAGGTCCAAGCAGCATGCCGCCAACAACGACTGTGGCTAAGGGGCGCTGAACCTGAGAACCAATTGCATGAGAAAATGCAGCAGGCAAAAGTCCAACGCCGGCTGATAAAGCCGTCATCAACATCGGACGCATGCGCTGTTCAGCGCCAAAGAAAACGGCGTCTTTGAATTCTCGTCCCTGAAGCATGAGCTCGCGAATATAAGTAATGTTGAGAATGCCATCCATCACAGCAACGCCAAAAAGAGAGATAAAGCCGATGGCGGCGGAGACGCTGAAATCAAGTCCTGAGAGATAAAGCGCGATAATGCCGCCTGACATGGCGAATGGGATGCCGGCCATGGCGATGAGCGTATCTCTGATAGAGTTAAACAGCCCAAAGAGCAGGGCAATAATCGCAAGTATGGTGATTGGGGTCACAATGGCAAGGCGTTGATTGGCTTTCACCATATTATCAAATTCACCCACCCACATAATCTGATAGCCGCTTGGCAACTCCACTGCTTTTTTAACTTTGTCCTGAGCTTCAGCAATAGTGGAGCCAAGGTCTCTGCCGCGAACATTAAATTTTACAGGCAGATTACGACGACTGGCCTCGCGGTAAATAAAGGAGGCGCCGGTATCAAGCGATATGGTTGCTAGTTCTCGCAAGGGAATAAAACTATTTACCGCGCTATTGGGCGCAAGATAGGCCACCTTGATATTGCTGATATTCTCAATCGTATTGCGATATTCTGGTTGAAGTCTCACGACGACGTCAAATTGACGGTCGCCTTCATAGACCGTGGTAGCGGTGACGCCGGCAAGAGCGGACTGAATAAGCGTTGTGACATCGCCAGTATTGAGGCCATATCGCATCACTTTTTCACGATCAATTTTTACATTAAGATTAGGCTGGCCCAGCGTATGAAGGATCTCCAGATCGGTTACGCCTTCAATATCGGCGATTTGATCGCGTACCTCTTTAGCGATTTTCTCCAATATATTAAAATCCGGACCAACGATTTTAGCGGCGTTGCCGCCATTCACGCCTGAGACGGCGACCTCAATATTGTCTTTAATATATTGTGAGAAACTAAAAATGACGCCGGGCAATTCATCGGCTGTTTCCTTTTGCAATTGCGCCGTGAGCTCATCTTTCGTTATTCCAGACTGCCATTCGTCAAAGGGTTTGAGCGGAGCAAAGATTTGAATATTTGAAAAGGCCTGCGCGTCGCTGCCATTATCGGGTCGGCCTAATTGTGAAATAACAGTCTTGATTTCAGGATGGCGCAGCAATATCTCGCGAATTTTACGTGTTGATTGAACGCCGGCTTCCAAGGATAGAGTAGGCGGCAAGCTTGCCCTGATCCAATAATTTCCCTCCTCCAGAGCTGGCAGAAATTCTGTGCCAAGTCTTGTTGCGCACAATAAGCCAATGGCCAAAAAGGCGCCGCCGACACCCAGAGATTTTGCCTTATTGCTCAGCGACCATTTGAGCATGGGCGTATAGGCTTCTCTCAGCCAGTGCACAAAGATTGTTTCTTTCTCTTCAATTTTTTCTGGCAGAACCAGTGAGGCGAGCACAGGCGTGACGGTAAAGGTCGCAAGCAAGGCGCCAGACAAGGCGTAGGCATAGGTGCGCGCCATGGGACCAAATATTTGTCCCTCAACGCCGGTCATGGTGAAGAGCGGAAGGAATGCCGTCACAGTGATAGCGGCGGTGAATATGACGGAATTATCGACCTGTAAGGCGCTAATATAAATCAGGCGTAGGCGGTCCGTCCAACGTCGTGCTGTTCCCGAGGTGCCCGTCACGGCGCTTGGGTCATCGCCCCAAAAGCCTTCTGCGAGTAATTGCAGCAGACGCATTCTTTTATCGCGATTAGCCTGGAAATTGCGAAAAATATTCTCAACCAGAATAACCGCTGAATCGACGATGATGCCAAAATCAACAGCGCCGACAGATAACAAATTTGCGTCTTCGCCTTGAGCCACAAGAATGATGACGGCAAACATTAGGGCAAAGGGAATATTGGCGCCAACGATAATGGCGCTGCGAAGATCTCCAAGAAAAACCCATTGAATAAAAAAGACAAGAAGACAGCCAAAAACGAGATTATGAATGACTGTATGTGTGGTGATGCCGACCAGCGTTCCTCGATCATAAAAGGGCACAAGCTTGACCCCATCCGGCATGGTGCCGCTCGTATTGAGGTCATTTATTGCCGCTTCAATTTTTGGCAGAATTTCATTTGTGTGCTGCAATCTACCCATAACGATAATTGCTGTTACAACATCGTCGTCATGATCGCGTCCAAGAACGCCAAGTCTTGGCCAGTGACCAACAGTAATTTTTGCAACATTTTTTAAAAGAACCGGAACGCCATTTGTTTGTTTGAGCACCACATTTTCAATGTCATTGACGTGGTAGCCTTTGAGGAGATTGTCTCCTCCGCCATCGTCAATCTGCCCAATACCGCGGATATTGATGGATTGCTGGCCAATTTGTATCTCACGACCGCCAACATTAATATTTGAATTATTTAACGCTGTAATAATGTCTGGAATAGAGACGTTGTAGGTGTCGAGTTTTTGTAAATCAACGTCGACGGAGAACTGCTTGCGCGTGCCGCCCAAGGTATTAATTTGCACCACGCCAGGCACTGTCATTAGTCGACGAGAAACGATCCAATCCTGCACAGTTCGCAGATTTGTCAGACCAAAATCTTTTGGCCCTTGGATCTGATAGCGGTAGACTTCGCCAACAAGCGCAGATTGCTGAATTGTCGGAATAACATTATTTGGCAGGGTAACATTTTGCTGAAGCGCAAGCGCCACCTGCGTGTAAGCGAAATAATAATCCACATTGTAAGAAAATGTTACCTGCACCCATGTTAAGCCGTAAAATGACGTCGATCTGATATTTGTAACCTTTGGCACCGGATAGAGCGCGGTCTCCATGGGAATGGTGTAATATTTTTCCATCTCTTCAGCAGAGAGACCTGGAGATTGAGCCGTTATTTCGATGATAACAGGAGCAGGATTGGGGTAGGCTTCAATATTCAATTTAAAGAAGGCAACGACGCCAACGCCAATAAAGACAAGTACGCCAATGACGACAATAGAGCGTCGCGTTAAGCCAAAATCGAGTAAAGCCTTTAACAAATTTTAATTCCCCATCATGCGGCTAAATTCTTTATTCAACGTCGGCTTATTTTCTTAGTGATAAAATTAAAGACCCGTCTCGTAAGACTTTCTCATTTGCCGCGATGCCAGAAAGGATCTGCACAAAACCATCTTTTGTCGCGCCCGTCGTCACATGACGGCGGATAAAACGTCTTTTATCTTTTGTGGTCCAAACGGACAGAATGCCATTGCCCTCATGATAGATGGCGGATTCTGGAAGGGCGAGAGATTGTTTGGGCCCATCAACCTGGATCGTGACCTCAGCAAACATGCCAGCCCTTAACATATGAGTGGGATCACGGACTTCACATCTTGCCATGAGACGGCGGGTGATCGGGTCTAAAGACTCATTCACAACAGTAATTGTTCCGTAGAAAACAGCGTTTGGAAAAGGCGTAACTTTTGCCTCAACCTTTTGTCCCACTTTAATTAGCGGGGCTTGTTCCTCAATAACATTGGCTACGAGCCACATGGTGGAGGTATCAGCAATGGTATAGGGCGCGGGCAGGGCGCCTGGCTGGACATAGAGCCCAGGCGCGGCGCCTCTCGAGGTAATGACGCCTGTGATGGGGCTTCTGACAATCAGTGAGGGATCTGCTTGTCTTTCTGAAATAATTTTATCGATCTCTTCATTGGTTTTGCCAAAAATGAGAACGTTATTTCTTGCAGACTCAAGTGCGCCTTGAGCCGTTTGTTGATCAGAATAGCTTTGATCCGCCGCCATTTGCGAGATGCCGCCGATTTTCACCAGGGCCTTGGCGCGCGTTAATGTTTTCGTTTGTAGAACATTAGCGCTTGCAGCAGAGATTAACGCTGTCTCGGCGGCAAGAAGATCAGGGCTTTGCAGAGAGAATAAGAACTGGTCGGCCTCAACATAGTCGCCAATATTTGCGAAGGCCTCCAATATGCGGCCGGGATAATGCGAATAAACAACGACCGTTTTATTCTGATTATAATCAATGCCGCCGACGGTGCGGATTTCTTTTGCAAATTCCTGCTCAGTCACAATAACAAGTTGTAGTTTTGCCGCCTGCGCGTCATCCAGCTCGACGATAGATTCATTGGGTCGTTTTGCTAGTCTTTTGCCTAAGTCTTGATGCTGATGCAGCGGCGCTGTGAAGGCAAACCAAATCACGACCAAGGCGAGAGCGCCGACCAATACCGACATGACCAGCAGAAGCCGGTTATCGAAGCGTTCCCAGGGCCGGAGAGGAGGCATGATTTATGCTTTTGAGCGATGTGAGTCTAACGCAGATATTACGGCTGTTTATGTGTTGAATACAAAGCCTTGTCCAGTAGTCAAATCATTTGTCATCAACATAAATTTTCCTGGATTCATTTTCTCTGCGGCAGCTGATAGGAGGCGCCTTTATTCAAGGGCTTTGATGGCGACCTGATTACTGAGAAAAACGGCGCCATCGCTCACAATGGTTTCGCCGACGCCAAGGCCAGATAATATTTGGACGTTTTCACCCTGACGATCGCCGATTTGCACCGTTTTGCGATAAAAATGTTTGTTGTCAGTCGTTGTCCAGGCTGACATGGCGCCATTTGTCTCCCGAACAATCCCATTCTGATTAACGGCGGGCGACTTGATGGGCTCATTAATTTTAATCATGAATTTTGCAAACATGCCTGCGCGAAGAAGATGCTCAGGGTCAGCAATCTCACAGCGTGCGAAGACGCGCCGCGTGATGGGGTCAATGCCGCTGCCAATGACGATGATCTTGCCGCGAAATATTTTATCTGGATAGGCGGCGACGCTGGCGCTGATTTCTTGACCGACACGCAGCAGTGGGGCGTCATTTTCAACGACATTGGCGACCATCCACATGGTTGATGTGTCTGCAATCGTATAAGGCGCTGGGGCGACGCCCGGCTGAACATATTGACCAGGCGCAGCGCTACGCGCCGTGATAACCCCCGTGATCGGGCTGTTGACAACTAGATCAGAGTCCGATTGGCGCTCAGCTATAATTTTATCAATGTCAGCATCGGTTTTACCAAAAATGCGGACATTGTCGCGCGCCACCTTCATCGCACCTTCAGCCGATTGCTGGTCAGAAACCACCTGGTCAGCCTGTTGTTGTGATATTGCTTTGCTTTTGACGAGGGACTGAGCACGGACAAGATTTTTCTTGTGGAGAACGCTCGTGCCTGAAACAGTAATAAGGTTTGAAACCGCAGCGAGAAGGTCGGGGCTTTGCATGGAGAAGAGAAATTCTCCTTCACGCACAAAGTCGCCCACATTTGGCTTAGCCTCGATAATGCGGCCCTGATAGTGAGCGAAAACAACAACTAGGCGGTTTTGGTTAAACTCTATGGTGCCAACTGAACGGCGTTGTTGCTGAAACTCCTGTTCCGCCACTTTTTCGAGTTTAAAGGCGGAAAGCTGCGTCTCATTCAACTCGAGCATGACCTCACCGGAGCCTTTCACGGGCTTTGGCTGTGAGGTTTCTGGTTGAGTAAAAAGGCTTGTATGAAGTAGAAGTCCCCCAGCAACAATTGCAATGGCGACTGCCAGCGCGCCAGGTGGAACAGCGTAACGCTGTCTCAGCTGCTCCCACAGTTCCTGCAGTTTTTTTGCAAACATGATGATGTTCTCAGGAAGCATTGGGTCCCGATCGAGTTGGCCACCCACAAGTTTTTTGTGACATTATTATGAACTTTGGGAAGCGTTCCTGCCTGGTGCTATAGACGTAACTTATCCTGCATAGTCTTGCTGCCGATTCTTTGGAAGCGTCAGTTATCTATGCCAAAAGCTTGTTGAGGGTTAGTGTTGTTTCGTTTTGGAAAAGGTTTGCAGTCCATGGCGTGTGAGTAGTTAGAAATTGAGCGCCTGCGGCAAATTTATTGCAAAGCTTATAGGTCTGTGTCCGGTTGATCCGCCTGCGATCAGTCGCCTCGGCGTCGTTCGATTTTTCCTTGTCAGTTTCACCCTTGTTGGTCTTGTGGGCTGCGCCGTTGGTCCTAATTTTGAGTCTCCTGATGCGCCAGAGGTCTCAAGATATACGCCTGAACAGCTCAGTAAGGTCGACGGCGCAAAAGGAACGGTCATTCACCTTAAAGCTGGCGCAGATATACCTGAGCGCTGGTGGGAGGCCTTCCACAACAAAAAGCTCAATAAGCTCATTGCCAATGCGATTGAGCATAATCAGACGCTTGAAGCAGCAGAAGCCTCCATTCGGGTTGCTTACTTTAATGCAGAGGCGCAAAAGGGCCTCTTTCTGCCGCAGCTCGCCTTATCCCCAGGCGGCAGCGCAAATTTAGATTCTAACTATTTTGCAAATATTGTTCTTAATCAAAAACTGCTGACGCAGAGCTACCCCAATCCAGCAAGCGTGCTGACAAATATTGCCGTGCCATCAACAACAGCCATGCCGCCGCCATGGTCTTATCGACTGGTGACGCCTACGGCTACGATGGCCTATACGCCCGACGTTTGGGGTAAAATAAGGCGAACGGTTGAGGCTTTGGAAGCGCAGGAAGATGTGGCGCGCTACCAATTAGAAGCCGCCTATCTGGCGATGACGAGCAATGTCGCATTAACTGCGATCACAGAGGCTTCGTTGCGCAGTCAATATGAGGCAATTGAGCGGATTATCGCAATTGAGCATGAAGCGCTTGAGATGATGCGCACGCAATTTAAGGTCGGCTGGGCTTCTGAAGCCGATGTCTTGGCGCAGGAATCCTTATATGCGCAAGCAAAGCAATTGTTGCCGCCTATTCAAAAACAAATCGCCTTTGCGCGCAATCTTCTAACAGCTTTGGGCGGCGATTATTCGACGGCGCAATCAACAGATCTTTTCACATTATCCGAGCTGCGTTTGCCAAAAAGCCTGCCGGTCTCTTTACCCTCAAAACTTGTCAGGCAGCGTCCGGATGTGCGCGCGGCGGAAGCCAATATGCATATGGCGGCGGCGGAAATTGGCATTGCCATTGGCGCGCGCCTGCCTGAATTTAATCTCAACAGCGCGGGCGGCGCGAGCTCATATCATTTTGAATATGTGTTCATGCAGGGCACGTTATTTTATAATATTTTGGGCAGCGCAACGACGCCTGTTTTCCAGGGTTTTACGCTGCTCAACCGGCAAAAAGCGGCAGAAGCCAATTTCGATCAGGCGACGGCCTTGTATCGCGCTACCGTCATTCAGGCCTTTCAGGATGTGGCGGATATGTTGAGGTCGCTTCAAGCCGATAGCGAGGCTGTCAAAGCCGCTCTTTATTCTGAAGAAGTCGCCAAGCGACAGCTGGATATCTTACGCGCAGAGTTGAAGATTGGCTCTGTGAGCGTTCTCATGCTGCTCAACGCAGAAAATAATTATATGATGGCGACAGTTTCGCGTATTCAAGCTGAGGGCAATCGCCTTGGCGATGTCGCCGGCCTCTTCATGGCCCTTGGCGGCGGCTGGAGCGATCAAGTCTTGAAGAAGCTCCCGCCAAATATTGATGGCAAACGCTTTAGCGATAGCGTCGAGGGCGTTAAGGCTCCGGTTAACCCAAGCCTGTTGCCCGAATTCCCTAAAAACCCACATTTGCTCCCAGATGGACATTGGAATCCGGATCTGACCCCGAAATGGTTGCAAGATACAGAAAAGGCGCAGCCTGTTGCTGCGCCGAATTAAGAATATGCGTGACGTCGATTTATGTTTTAAAGGCGCCTATATAAACTCAGTGATTAGGTTGCTTATGTTTGATTGTTGGCTCGGCGCCTTGCACAGTTGTTGCGCAAGTATACGAGAGGGAAAATTATGAAGCTTGTTGTTGGAATTATTAAGCCCTTTCGGTTGAATGCCGTACATAATGCTTTGCATTCGCTTGGCGTGCCAGGCGTGACTGTTTATGAGGCCAAAGGACATGGCCATCAAAAAGGCCATTCCGATATTTATGGTTCTGTTGAATATGTTGCTGAATTCATCCCAAAGCTTTGCGTGCAGGTGGTTGTTCCTGACGAGATGGCGGCTTATGCGGTGCAAGCCATTATGGAAGGCGCGCGCACAGGACAGATGGGGGATGGAAAAATCTATGTGCAAAAACTCGAAGAATTCATCAAAATCCGCACAGGAGAAGAGGGTAAAGCCGCTCTTTAGGCCTGCGCGGCAACGCTATGGGCTCTCTTAAATTTAAGGGCAGCCAAAGCGGTCATTGATCGCTTCAAAAGTCAGTTTAAAACTAGCTGATGTGTAATTAATCAATTGAGGGCAATGGGTCTCTTTTAAAGGCTGGAAGAGATTTGCAAAGCAAGCCTATTTCTGTCTTTTCTTCTGATGTGTCAGGCTCCATATTCCTCATATGTCGAAGCCGCCCAATAAAAAAACGCCAGTTAAAAAAGCTCCCGCACGGCAAAGAGCTGTCAAAGCCTCGAAGCCCACCTCAACGCCGCTGTCGCCACATCTTGCGCAACTGTTAAATCCAGCTCTGTCGCACGATCTAAATGATGTCGTCTCTGAGCCCTTTGATGATGACGAGGATGCCGCGGATCATCAAGAAAATGTGGAAAATCACAAAAAATCGAATGATCATCGTGAAAGCGGCGCGCGTGCGACAGCCGACAGTCTGAACGAATTGCTGCGGCTTGGCGATCCTAATTTACGCGACGCTACGCCATGGACGCCGCATCGGCCTGAAAAGCCCGCTAAGTCAGAAGGCGGCGTGAAATTCGATCTCGTGTCAGAATATAAGCCTAAGGGCGATCAGCCTGCTGCGATTATGGAGCTCGTTAAAGGCATTCAGAGTAATGAGACGGATCAAGTTCTGCTAGGCGTTACTGGTTCTGGTAAGACATTCACGATGGCCTGCGTGATTGCTGAAACTCAGCGTCCCGCCTTAATTCTTGCACCCAATAAAACGCTTGCGGCGCAGCTATACGGCGAGTTTAAAAGTTTTTTCCCCAATAACGCTGTTGAATATTTTGTCTCTTATTATGATTACTATCAGCCTGAAGCTTATGTGCCGCGTTCAGACACATATATTGAAAAAGAATCCTCAGTTAATGAACAGATTGATCGGATGCGTCATGCGGCCACGCGTGCGCTTTTAGAGCGTGATGACGTTATTATCGTTGCCTCTGTCTCCTGCATTTATGGTATTGGTTCTGTTGAAACCTATACGGCAATGACATTTTCAATTGAACTGAATGAGAAATTAGAACAACGACAGTTGATCACAGATCTCGTCGCGCTCCATTACCGCCGGGTTATTGCAGATTTTACGCGCGGGTCATTTCGCGTAACAGGCGATACGGTCGATGTTTTTCCCGCCCACTATGAAGATCGCGCCTGGCGTGTCAGTTTCTTTGGCGATGAAGTTGAGGCAATTTATGAATTTGATCCTCTAACCGGAAAGAAGACGGTCGATCTCGAATTTGTCAAAGTCTACGCAAATTCCCATTATGTCACGCCGCGTCCAACGCTGCTGCAATCAATTAAAGCGATTAAGGATGAACTACGTGTTCGTCTGGATGAATTTAATCGTGCGGGCCGTCTGCTTGAAGCGCAAAGACTTGAGCAACGCACCCGCTTTGATCTTGAAATGATGGAATCAACTGGATCATGCGCGGGCATTGAAAATTATTCTCGTTATTTGACTGGACGAAAGCCAGGGGAGCCGCCGCCAACGCTGTTTGAATATCTTCCAGATAACGCTTTGGTGTTTGCCGATGAAAGCCATGTCTCAATCCCCCAGATTGGCGGCATGTATCGCGGCGACTTTCGTCGTAAAGCCACGCTGGCTGAATATGGATTTCGATTGCCATCGTGTTTGGACAATCGGCCGCTTCGCTTTGAAGAATGGAACGCCATGCGTCCGCAGACGATTTCTGTATCTGCGACGCCAGGTCACTGGGAGTTGGAGCAAACTGGCGGGGTTTTTGTTGAACAAATTATCCGGCCAACAGGCCTGATCGATCCCCCAGTTGAAGTGCGCTCAGCGCGCACTCAGGTTGATGATCTGCTTCATGAAGTTAAAACAGTCGCGCAAAGCGGCTATCGCGTGCTGGTCACTGTGCTGACAAAGCGCATGGCGGAGGATTTAACCGAATATCTTCATGAAAACTCTGTACGCGTGCGTTACATGCACTCAGACATAGATACGATCGAACGCATCGAGATCATTAGAGATCTGAGACTTGGCGCTTTTGATGTTCTGATCGGCATTAATTTGCTTCGTGAAGGATTAGATATTCCCGAATGCGGTCTTGTCGCAATTCTTGATGCGGATAAGGAAGGGTTTTTGCGCTCAGAAACCTCACTTGTGCAGACCATTGGCCGCGCAGCGCGTAATATTGATGGACGGGTTATTCTCTATGCGGATAAAATTACAGGATCAATGCAGCGCGCCATGGATGAAACGGCGCGACGGCGCGACAAGCAGAAGGCGTATAATGTTGAGAACAATATAACGCCTGCCTCCATCAAGCGTGGAATTGCAGATATTCTTGGCAGCGTCGCCGAACAAGATCATGTCACAGTGGATACAGGTTTTGATCTTACGCCAGGCAATAATCTCCAAGCTGTGATCTCTGATTTGGAGAAGAGAATGAAAGAGGCCGCGGCTGATCTAGCGTTTGAGGAGGCGGCGCGCATGCGTGACGAGATCCATCGCTTGCAACGCGCTGCGCTTTTGACTGAAACAAGCCCATTAGGCCAGGCGCGTCGCGGAGGCGCTCACAAAGCTGATGCGTCTGGCGCCTCCAGTCGCGTCAGGCTCCCAACTGACGCAGACATGGGCCCGCATAATTTTGGCGGCGGCGAGGCGCGGCCTGTTGGTCGCGTTCTCGCGCGCTCATCTGGAGGGCGTCCAGGCACCCGGACAATCAAGGGAAAGCCAAAATAGGATCGATTTTTGTTGATTTTCCGCCTTCTATCTCGCTCTAGCCCCTCTCAAGGGCTACACAAATCCATTAATCTCGTTTAGGTTCCGCGCCCAATCCGCTGTTTCCGACTGGGAACAGCGGCTTTTCGCTTTGATGCGTGAGGCAATTAACCTGACGCTCCAGAAGGGACCACATGGCCAAGGAAGAATTGCTCGAGTTTCCGGGTATCGTGACAGAGTTGTTGCCAAGCGCGATGTTTCGCGTGAAGCTTGAAAATGAGCACGAAATTGTCGCGCACACAGCAGGTAAAATGCGTAAAAACCGTATTCGCGTGCTTGAAGGAGATAAGGTTCTCGTGGAAATGACGCCCTATGATCTGACAAAGGGCCGAATTACCTATCGTTTCCGTTAATTTTCTAAGGCGGAGCCACTTGCTGTGACTGCCGATACCCCTGCTCCACTCCCCAAACTTGTGTTGGCCTCGGCCTCTGCGCGTCGTCTGGCGCTTCTGGAGCAGGCCGGCTTGGTTGTTGATGCGCTGTTGCCGACAGACATTGATGAAACGCCAACAAGAGGCGAGTCGCCGCGTGGCCTGGCCATTCGTCTTGCAAGTGAAAAAGCCGCCGCCGCGGCGCATATCCGTCAGTCACATCCAGAACTACGCCAAAGCTACATTCTCGCCGCTGATACAGTTGTCGCGGTTGGACGGCGTGTTTTGCCAAAACCGGAAACGACCGAAGAAGCAGATGAATGTTTGCAGCTGCTCTCAGGGCGCCAACATCGCGTCTTTACCTCGGTTAGTCTGATCACGCCCAGCGGTCAGGAACGCAGACGTCTCGTAGAGGCGCGTCTGCGCTTTAAACGGCTCAGCGCATTGGAAGTGCAATCTTATCTTGCAGCAGGAGAGTGGCGCGGCAAAGCTGGCGGATACGCTATTCAGGGCCTTGCGGGCGTGTTTGTGGTTAAACTAATTGGATCCTACACAGCAGTTGTTGGATTGCCGCTTTATGAAACGATCTCCTTGCTCTCAGGAGAAGGCTATCCTGTTCTTAAATCATGGAGCGAGGGCGCTTAAGTCCTCTTCAATATATTGACGCGTGTAGCGCGCCCCAAGTCTCGTCAAGACTTCATAGCCGATGACATTAGCGGCTGCAGCAAAATCATCAATACTGATATGAGGGCCCAATAGCTCTACAAGGTCGCCGCGCTTAACGCTGCTGTCTGGCGCATCTGTAACGTCAATAACAATATAGTCCATTGAGACCCGCCCAATATATGGACAATAATGGCCATTCATAAACGCTTTCGCCGCAGGTTTATGTTTGTCTCCAGAGGCTGATAGATGCAGGCCGTCTGCATAGCCAATGGCAAGGGTTGCAATTTTAGAGGGGCGACTGGCGATCCATGTTGCGTCATATCCAACACAGTCGCCAGCCTCAATATCGCGCACAACGAGTATGCGCGCTTGCAGCGTGATGACGCTTTGCATGGGATTTTTTACTGCAGGCGTTGGGTTTCCGCCATAGAGCGCATAGCCTGGACGCAATAAGTCGAAGTGCGGGCGCTGTGATAAAAACACAGCAGATGAATTCGCCATGGAGGCGGCGATATTTGGAAACTGACGGCGGATGACGTCAAACTGTGAAAGTTGTTTTATGTTAAGATCGCAATGTTCAATCTGAGCGCTCACAAAATGGCTCAAAATCAGTATTGGTTCAATCTTACGACACAGCTGCGCAACATGCGCCGCCTCTAACGCGCCAAAGCCTAATCGACGCATGCCGGTATCAAAATGTATGCCAGCCTGGAGTTTACGGCCAAGCTGGGTGCTTAATCTGGACCAGTCCTCTAACTCTTCATAGGATCCAATAATTGGCGTTAACTGCGCTGCAACAAGTCGGTTGGCGCCGCCAATCACAATGCCGTCAAGAACAAATATCGTTGCATCAGAGAATAATTGACGGGCTGCTTCGCCTTCTGCAATCGTTGCAACGAAAAATTTTCGACATCCAGCCTCATGCAAGGCGCGCATTACAGGCGCATAACCAAGTCCATAGGCATTGGCTTTGATAACAGCCCCACACTCAGCATTTGCGCCGATAGATTTCAGTTTACGCCAATTCGCTTTTAATGCGCTCAGATTGATGGTGAGCAGTGCGGTTTCCGCTTCAGCGTCACAAGCGCGCGAAAGAGAGGCGTTTTTATTGTCGCTAAGAGTCACAACAGATACTATCTAAGTTGGCGGAAATTTCCGATAAGTTGTTGCGTGCAGTAATAATGAGCGCTTTTCGGCTGGTTTATCTGCAAAATCAGATAAGCCAACCCATCATAACATCATCGAATAGAATCTGACCATATGAGCAGAACTCTCTTATCTTATGCCGCGTTGCGCAATGTGCCGAAAAGCGTCTGGGCGCTTGGGCTTGTTTCCTTACTGATGGATTTTTCCTCTGAGATGATTCATGCGCTTTTGCCGATTTACCTTGTCACGACACTGCAAGCGAGTATGGCGGCGGTCGGCGTTATTGAGGGGATTGCCGAGGCGACGGCTTCAATTTTGAAAATTTTTTCAGGCGCTGTCTCTGATTGGGCAGGCCGGCGCAAACCGCTTTTGTTGCTAGGTTATGGTCTTGCGGCTTTGTCAAAACCAATGTTCCCGCTAGCGCCTGACGTCGCCTGGATCACAAGCGCGCGACTTATTGATCGCATTGGCAAGGGCATACGTGGCGCCCCACGCGACGCTCTTGTTGCCGATGTCACGCCTGAGCATCTGCGTGGCGCTGCCTATGGCCTGCGTCAGGCGCTGGATACTGTGGGCGCCTTTCTTGGCCCAGCGGCTGCTATTTGCGTGATGTGGGTCACGTTAAATGACATGCGTCAGGTCTTTTGGCTGGCGAGCGTCCCGGCGCTCTTTGCCGTCAGTGTCATTATTTTTGGCGTTGTTGAACCTGATAAAGAACAAAGGCCGCCTCTGCCGCTTCGTCTGCCGCTTCACATTGATGAATTGCGCAGACTGGGAACAAACTTCTGGCGCCTTGCGGCAATTGCCGCTGTTTTTAGCCTTTCCAGATTTTCGGAAGCCTTTCTCGTGATCAAGGCTCAGACAGTGGGCATGCCGATCATGCTGACGCCGATTGTTTTGGTGTTGATGAATCTCTTCTATGCCGGATCGGCCTATCCTGTGGGCGTTTTGGCTGACCGTGGCGGGCGCTATAAGTTACTGATGTTTAGCGCAGTGGCGCTCATTGCCGCAGACGCAGTTTTTTCTGTGGCGCAAGACCTGCCCCTCGTCCTTGTCGGCATTATTTTCTGGGGATTGCATATGGGGTTCAGCCAGGGGGTGTTTGCTGCGTCAATCGCTGATGCGGCGCCGGCCTCTTTGCGAGGGACGGCCTTTGGCGTTTACAATCTTATTTCTGGGCTAGCGCTGTTAGGCTCAAGCTTTACTGCAGGGCTCCTTTGGGATGGGGTGGGGAGCTGGGCGGCTTTTGCCTTTAGCGGCTTATGCGGCGTCCTGACCCTTCTTGGCCTTTTTATGCTCTGGCCTAAACAACTCGCGCGCGGGTAAAATCTCAGGCGCTTTTGTTGAGACGCAGCTGTTGTATTGCGGCGCCGCAACAATTCAATTATCCCTATAGCAAGTCGTCGGTTAAGAGGGGTCTGAATGGCGAACGACAAATCAGAATATGTCGCCTCAAGGCGTCCACTATCCCCCCATCTGTCGGTCTATCGACCGATGATGACGATGATGATGTCAATGGCGCATCGCATAACAGGCGTTTGTCTCTATCTCGGCATGGCTTTGCTTGGCCTATGGCTTTTGGGCGCGGCGATGGGTCCTAATGTCTTTGCTCTTGTTGGCTGGCTTGGCTCGGGTTTCTTAGGCGCCATAATCGTATTTCTGGTGACCTGGTCGATTTTTCATCACTTGCTTGGGGGCGTTCGTCACGCTTTTTGGGACCGCGGCCTCTATATGGATCCCAAGGGTAGAGAGACGCTTGCGCTTGGAACCTTATACGGCGGTCTCGGACTGACCTTGGCGCTTTGGATCATTCGGGCCGTCGTTGGTTAGTCGAGGATAATAAAGATGGCGCAACCTCAACATTTTAAGTCGGGACGCACTGGGCCTGGCAATCAATTCACAGCTGATCGCCATGGCGCCCTTCATGCGCGTTTCATGCGCCTGTCTTCATACGCATTGGCGCCCCTTGGCGTTATGTCGGCATGGTGGCTTGCGAATATGACAGGCAAACCGCTGGATAAATTACGCGAAGAAATTAGTCATCCTGTTCCTGCGCTCGTTCTTATCGCTTTTGCAGTGATTGGTATGGTTCATGCCCGAGAGGGGATGAATGAGATCATCCTTGATTACGTTCATGACCAACAGCTGCGAGACAAAGCGCTTTGCGCAAATAAATGGGCGGCTTTGGCGATATCAGGGATCTGGGTGCTGGCGATTATGTTTATTGCGGCGCCGCGCTGATCTTAGTCAGATTGAATGATTGAATGAGTCAGAAATGAAGGTAGCAGAATGAGTGTGATTGGCGCGGCTTCTAGTGTGACGATCGGCGAGCGAGCCTATCCGATTACGGATCATAGCTATGATGTCGTGGTGATTGGCGCTGGCGGCGCGGGTTTGCGCGCAGTTGTCGGCTGCGCCAAAGCTGGATTGTCCGTCGCCTGTATATCTAAAGTTTTTCCAACGCGCTCCCATACTGTTGCGGCGCAAGGCGGCGTTGCTGCGGCGCTGGGCAATATGGGACCCGACGATTGGAAATGGCATATGTATGATACGGTCAAGGGGTCTGATTGGCTTGGAGACCAGGACGCCATTGAATATTTATGTCGTAATGCGCCTCAAGCCGTCTATGAGCTTGAACATTGGGGCGTGCCCTTTTCGCGCACGAAAGAGGGTAAAATATATCAACGCCCATTTGGGGGCATGACGACCGATTTTGGCAAAGGCCCGCCTGCGCAGCGAACATGCGCCGCGGCGGATCGCACAGGTCATGCTATGCTTCACACAATGTATGGTCAGGCGTTGAAGCATCAAACTCAGTTTTTTATTGAGTATTTTGCTATTGATCTGATTATGGATGAGGCTGGCGCTTGCCGCGGGGTCGTTTGTCTTAAACTTGATGACGGCACGATTCATCGCTTCAGATCCGCTCTGACCATTCTTGCCACAGGCGGCTATGGCCGTGCCTATCTTTCTGCAACATCAGCGCATACTTGCACGGGCGATGGCGGCGGCATGGTTTTGCGCGCCGGCCTACCGCTTCAGGATATGGAATTTGTTCAGTTTCATCCAACGGGAATTTACGGCGCGGGATGTCTGATCACAGAAGGCGCGCGGGGAGAAGGCGGTTATCTCACAAATAGTGAGGGAGAACGCTTCATGGAGCGTTATGCGCCGTCTGTAAAAGATCTGGCTCCACGCGATATGGTCTCACGCGCCATTACGGTTGAAATCCGTGAAGGACGCGGCGCCGGTAAATTTAAAGATCATGCCTATCTCCATCTGGAGCATCTTGATCCAAAGATTTTAGCTGAGCGTTTGCCTGGTATTTCTGAAAGCGCAAAAATTTTCGCCGGCGTTGACGTCACGCGTCAACCGATCCCGATTTTGCCAACTGTCCATTATAATATGGGCGGCATACCGACAAATTATCACGGAGAAGTGCTCCATAAAAAGGACGGTAATCCTGACGCCGTTGTTCCTGGTCTTATGGCCATTGGCGAGGCGGCTTGCGTGTCTGTCCATGGCGCCAATCGGCTTGGATCAAACTCCTTGATTGATCTCGTTGTTTTTGGACGCGCGGCCGGACAACGCGCGGCGGAGCTCGTTAATCCTAACAGTAAGCAGCCTGAACTGCCTGCAGACTCTGCTGAGAAATCCTTGTCACGGCTGGATTGGTTGCGTCACGCCAAGGGCTCGATCCATACCGCAGTATTGCGAGATAAAATGCAGCGCGTGATGCAATCGCATTGCGCTGTTTACCGTACGGGCGATGTTCTTGATGAAGGCGTTGCCGGTATTAACGAGGTTTGGCGTGAGAGCGCAGATATTCATGTTTCTGACCGCTCTTTGATCTGGAACTCAGATCTGATTGAGTCATTAGAATATGATAATTTGATTGTGCAGGCTGTCGCCACCATGGAGTCAGCGGCAAACCGCAAGGAATCGCGCGGAGCGCATGCGCGTGAAGATTATCCGCAGCGTGATGATGTGAACTGGATGAAGCACACGCTGGCAACAATCGATCCAGAAAAAAAGCAAACGGCCATCGATTATCGTCCTGTGCATAGTTACACAATGACGACGGATGTCGCCTATATCGAACCAAAGGCGCGGGTGTACTGAAGCCCTAAGATCAGCGCATGTTATGGATGATTGATAATGGTTGAATTCACACTGCCAAAAAACTCCGTCATCGGCGAAGGCAAGGTCTGGCCAAAGCCTGAGGGCGCAACAAATTTGCGTGAATTTCGTATTTATCGTTTCAACCCAGATGATGATGCTAATCCGCGAATTGACACCTATTTTGTCGATCTCTCGGATTGTGGGCCAATGGTTCTGGACGCGATCATCTGGATTAAAAACAAGATTGATCCGACATTAACCTTCCGCCGTTCATGCCGAGAGGGTATTTGCGGATCATGCTCAATGAATATTGATGGCGTCAATACATTGGCTTGCACGAAGGGAATGGATGAGATCGAGGGCGTCATTAAGCTTTATCCCTTGCCGCATATGAGCGTCGTAAAGGATCTCGTACCTGATCTCACACTATTTTATGAGCAACATGCTGCAATCGAACCCTGGCTGCATGCGGGCGAGGATCCGCAACATGAACGACTGCAGACGCCAGAACAGCGTGCTAAGCTTGATGGGCTATATGAGTGTATTTTATGCGCTTGTTGCTCAACGTCATGCCCAAGCTATTGGTGGAATGCTGACGTCTATTTGGGGCCAGCCGCATTGCTGCAAGCGCATCGGTGGATTTCAGATTCTCGTGATGAGGCGACCAATGAGCGCCTTGACTATGTCGATGATACCTTCAGACTATATCGCTGCCATACAATCATGAATTGCACGAAAGCATGTCCAAAACATTTGGAGCCGGCAAAAGCGATTGCTGACTTAAAAAATCTGGCCATTGCAAGATCACAGCAATAATTTTTATTTCGTATCACGACCTCTCGCGTTCAATTATCGTCTTTGGCGGCGCGCAAGGGGTCGTTGCTGTCTTCGCTCCTACAGCAGATTGTAGAGTTTGAGGCCTTTGGGCGTGTCCCATGGTTGAGAAAGCTGCCTCAATCAGCGATAAGAAGCCACTCTTTGGGTAGTGGCGGATATTAGTGACAATTGGTTGGAGAAGGTTCCATGGGTTTTAAGGTCGCAATCGTAGGCGCAACCGGAAATGTTGGCCGAGAAATGCTGGAGATCCTATCTGAGCGTCACTTTCCAGTGTCAGAAGTTGTTCCGCTGGCGTCATCGCGCTCAATCGGCAAGGAAGTGTCGTTTGGCGACAAAACGCTTAAATGCAAGCATTTAGACACATATGATTTTTCCACGACAGACATCTGCTTGATGTCTGCTGGCGGCGCTATATCGCAAGAATGGTCCCCAAAGATCGGTGCGCAAGGCTGTGTGGTGATTGATAATTCATCCGCCTGGCGATTGGATCCCGATGTTCCTTTAATTGTGCCTGAGGTTAATGCAGACGCCGCGGCTGGTTTTAAAAAGAAGAATATTATCGCCAATCCAAACTGTTCGACCGCGCAGCTTGTCGTCGCATTAAAGCCATTGCACGATGTGGCAAAAATCAAACGAGTGGTTGTTTCAACCTATCAGTCTGTCTCAGGCGCAGGCAAAGAGGCGATGGACGAGCTCTTTGCGCAAACGCGCTCTATTTTTGTGTCTGATCCTGTAGACTCTAAAAAATTTCCAAAAAGGATCGCATTTAATTTGATCCCTCAGATTGATGTCTTCATGGAGGATGGCTTCACCAAAGAAGAATGGAAGATGGTGGCTGAAACCAAGAAGATTCTTGATCCAAAGATAAAGCTTGTCGCCACATGCGTGCGCGTTCCTGTCTTCATCAGTCATTCTGAAGCTGTTAATATTGAGTTTGAAAACCCAATTTCGGCAGATGAAGCACGCAATATTCTGCGTGAGGCTCCAGGCGTTCTCGTGATCGATAAACGAGAGCCTGGCGGCTATATCACGCCGCATGAGGCTGCAGGAGAAGACGCGACCTATGTTTCACGCATAAGGGATGACCCAACCGTTGATAATGGTTTGGTTCTATGGTGCGTTTCCGACAATCTACGCAAAGGCGCAGCGTTAAACGCTATTCAGATTGCGGAAGTTCTCATGAACAGAAAGCTCATAACGCCCAAAAATTAGCCTCTCTGATCATGGGCTAAGCTTTGCGCTCTCGCTCAGTATAATGATGTCTCTTGATTAAGAGAATTTAGTTGGATTGCCGGTCGCGCGATCTTCATTGATCTTTTTTGTGGCCATGAATGATTGGTTCATCAGGCGAGACAAATAGAACAGGATAAATAATGTCGAAATTTCATTTGATAAAAATAACCCTCATGACGCTTATGTGCGCCTCTTTTTCGACGCTCTGCCTTGCTGAACCAAATAATCCTCAGACCCAAGCCGTGACGGCTGCTCAGGAACTGGAGCCCGCGCCCGTCGTTGTAAAAAAACCAGCGTCGTCCGCACGAACGCTTGCAGATCCAAAAATTGATGTTGACGATCTTAAGCTCGTTATCCAGCCGATGACCAAGGAGGATCTAGAAACCGAAGCCCAAGCATGGTTTTTGTCATTGCGCACAAAAGTGGCGCAGCATAGCAACGCAGAATTAGCATTACGTAGAAAAAACCGTGAGCTCGCTGCAGCGTCTGGGGCTTCAGCCACTACAAAGCCTACAGAGGCTGAGACGTCAAAAATCGATCAAAAAGCAGACGATGCCATCAATAATATCAAACGTCAGCTTGTTAATCAGTCGACAAAACTATCGGCTGAACGCTCAGAAATCATTGATCGCCTTAAAGTGATCTTGGCGCAGCTTGACGTGCTTGGCGGCGATACAAAGGCGATGCGCGCTTATGCTGAGGCTGTCTCAGCAACCAAAATTGACGTTTCCGATTATAGCTCAACCCTTGCGCGCATAAAAAGCTGGGGGGCCTCAGACGAGGGCGGGATCCGTTGGGCTAAAAATATTATTTTGTTCTTTTGTTATCTGATCGTTTCCTATTTTATTTCCAGAATTGTGAGGGCTGCGATCGGTCGTTCTTTGACCATCTCGTCATCTGCTTCTCAGCTGTTGCGTGGTTTTATCATTGATTGGTCAGGGCGCGTTGTGTTGTTTTTTGGTTTGCTTGCCGGCCTTTCGGCTTTGGAGATTAATCTCTCGCCGCTTTTCGCCGCCATCGGCGCGGCAGGCTTGGTTGTTGGGTTGGCTCTGCAAGGCACGCTGAGTAATTTAGCAAGCGGGTTGCTGATTATGGTGAATAAGCCGTTTGATATTGGCGATGAGATTGAGGTTGGCGACAATATCAAGGGTGTTGTGCAAGGTGTTTCAATATTCTCAACGCGCATCATGACAGCTGAGAACACAACAAAGATTGTTCCAAATAATACAATTTGGGGCGGTGTAATTGTCAATCATTCAACAGGAGAAGTGACGCCAGCGCATGCGAGAGCATAAGAATGGCGTTTCTTCAATATCTGGTGAAATATTGAGCAAAGGCGCCCAACGCACTCTGGCGATTAAGCGCTGAGTGTTTTGGGCGTTTTTCATGATATTGGGAAAATTGAGCGCCTTATTTGGTAATTTTGAAGAGCTCTGGATCCGGCGTTTTCGTCTGATCAATATTGAAGAGAGAAATTAAGGTTTCATATCCTTGAGGATCCTTGACCTGCCATTGCTTAAGCGTAAAATTTTTGGGATCAAAAATTAAGCGCAAATGCGAGGTGCCGCCAAAGGTGACTTTGTCCTCAATAAAAATAGTCACGCCAGCGTCATCGGTCGTCACATCCTGAACGGTGACATCCTTCTCTAAATCTATTTTTTCCTTCATAAGAAATTTAAGAGGCGTCTGGGCGATAAAATATAGATCCTGAGTATTTAATTTTCTATCGCGAACCGCAACTTGCACGCCATCAGCGACGACTTCCATTGTTGCAGGCTGGGCATATTCAAACCGAACGCGACCAGCTCGCTGTACATATAATTTGCCCTCTGATCTCTTTCCGTCAGCGCCAATTTGCACAAAGTCAGCAGTCATAACCGGGGATGAGTTGAAAAAAGCATCAGCGCGTTTAACGGCTTCGCCGCGCTCCATTGGTTTGGGCGGCGCTGCGTTCTTCTTACCAAGTTGCAGGGGGCTTTTTGATGCCTTCACGCCTTTTTTATTCTCAGACGCTTTTGGATCGCCGCTCTCTGAGGCCTGTGTTGGTTTGGACTCCTGGGCGCCAGGCGCAGCAGAATTAGGCTCAAGGGTTTTCTGCTCGCTTTGTGGCGGCGCGGTCGGTTTTGTTTCTGTCGACGATGGCGCAACTGCTTGTGCAAAAGCAGGGGCGGATAGGGGCAGACAAAGGCCAGTCAAAACAAGAGCGATTTTCTTCACGTTAAGATCCCGATTCGTCATATCGTCTTCTTTAGCACAAAAGAGCGTGATCAAAGGCGAGAATGGCTCACGCGGCATGGCTAGGTAAATAATTCTGCTTATTCAGCGGCTTCAATATCAAATGCGCCGCGATCAACGCCGCCGCCAACTAATATTTCGCGCTTGCCAGCGTGATTGGCCTGGCTGACGACGCCTTCTTGCTCCATCCGCTCTACGAGAGAGGCTGCCTTATTATAGCCAACAGAAAGACGACGCTGAATATAGCTGGTTGAGCATTTGCGATCGCGTAAGACGATATTGACCGCGCGATCATAAAGATCTCCGCCTTCTTCTGCATCCATGCTGCCTGGAGCAGCTGACATCTCATTATCATTGGCGTCATCTTCCGTTGTAATGGCGTCAAGATATTGGGGCATGCCTTGCAGCTTGAGGTGATCGACAATTTTCTCAACCTCAGCATCAGAGACAAATGGGCCATGAACGCGAGAAATTCTTCCGCCGCCTGCCATGTAAAGCATGTCGCCTTGGCCCAATAACTGCTCTGCGCCCTGTTCGCCAAGAATTGTCCGACTATCAATCTTTGACGTGACCTGGAACGAGATACGGGTTGGAAAATTAGCTTTGATTGTGCCGGTGATGACGTCAACAGATGGTCTTTGAGTGGCCATGATTAAATGGATGCCGGCCGCGCGCGCCATCTGCGCCAGTCTTTGGATTGCGCCTTCAATATCCTTGCCTGCGACCAGCATGAGATCAGCCATCTCATCGACGATGACAACAATATAGGGAAGTTTAGTGAGCGCCATGGCTTCATGCTCGAAGATCGCCTCACCTGTTTCACGATCAAAGCCGGTTTGAACCGTTCTGGTAATCGTTTCACCCTTTGTCAGCGCATCGCTCACCCGCGCATTGAAGCCATCGATATTTCGAACGCCAAGTTTAGACATTTTTCTATATCGATCTTCCATTTCACGCACGGCCCATTTCAAAGCGACAACCGCTTTTTTAGGGTCTGTCACAACTGGCGTTAGAAGATGGGGTATATTGTCGTAGACAGAGAGCTCCAGCATCTTTGGGTCAACCATGATCAGCCTGCATTCTTCGGGTTTAAGCCGATAGAGCAGGGATAAGATCATTGTGTTGATGGCGACAGATTTTCCAGAGCCTGTTGTGCCTGCAACCAGAAGATGCGGCATGCGCGCCAAGTCAACGATGACGGGCTCTCCGCCAATTGTCTTGCCTAAAGCAATGGCAAGTTTGTGGCTTGAATGCGAAAATTCCTCGCTGCCGATCAACTCTTTGAGATAAACCGTTTCTCGACGTTGATTTGGCAACTCAATACCAATTGCATTACGGCCAGATACAACTGCGACGCGCGCGGAAATTGCTGACATTGAGCGGGCGATATCATCTGCCAGTCCGATAACGCGAGAGGATTTAACGCCGGCGGCAGGCTCAAGCTCATAGAGCGTGACAACTGGGCCTGGACGCGAATTGATAATCTCTCCGCGAACAGAAAAGTCGTCGAGAACGCCCTCAAGCAGGCGCGCATTTTCTTCAAGCATTTCTTCGGATATGCGCGCGCCGCCTTGGTTCTTTTTAGGCTCAGCAAGTAACGCCAATGGGGGCTTATCGTAAATCTCTGATGATTTAGGCTGAGCTGAACGCGAGGGTTGGCGCTGCTTACGGCGCGGCGCTGCGATTGGCGCCTCTTCATCTCCATCAGCGACCTCGTCAAGGTTACGCGCCTGCTTTGGCGCAAATGACGCATAGCTTTCGAAATCTTCAAAAGACGGCTCTTTGCGCGCAGACGCTGTTTGCGTCTTCTGCGTGGTTTTTTTGTTTAATCCTTTTACTTTTTGCGCTGTTCTTTTCATCCAGCTTTTTGTCGCGAGCGCAGCGTGAATTAAGGCGCCGACTGAAATAAGCGCAAATCCAGGCTCGCCTTCCATATCTTCATCATCATATGTTTTTTGTTTTTCTTCTTCAGCAATGAGCGTGTCGTCGCTGATGTCTGGCTCTTCTCTTGCGCCAAGCCCTGCAGATCCGCTGACAGCAAGAATAGCGATTAAGGCGCAGGCGACGCCAAAGATCGCCATAGCAATGCTCGCGTCCCCAAAGATCATGCGGGGCAGGGCGAGGAGCCCATCGCCAACCACGCCGCCAAGACCTGTCGGCAAGGGCCAGCGATCTGAGGCGGGCAAAAGGGCCGCAGTTGCAGCTGTCGCCATCACGCCCAAGGCCC
>DAIRFH010000093.1:0-7054 GCA_036795145.1 Methylocystis sp.
TCAGCTGCGCCGCCGTCTTTAAACCGATGCCTTTGGCGCCTGGAACATTATCCGTACTGTCGCCGGCAAGCGCTTGAACATCGACAACCTTATCTGGCGTCACGCCGAAATAATCGACGACTTCCGCTTGCGTGATAAAACGCTCCTCACGCGCCCCTTTAGCTCCAGCAGAGCCAGAGGCTGGATCATACATGGCGACACCCTCGCCAATGAGCTGCATTAAATCCTTATCGGCTGAGATAATTAAAACCTCTGCGCCTTTGGCGCGCGCCTGTGTCGCATAGGTCGCGATCAGATCATCTGCTTCATAAACATCTTGCTCAATGGGCGTGAGACCGAAGGCGCTCACGGCAGCGCGCATGAGCGGAAATTGAGGAACAAGATCTTCCGGCGGATCAGAGCGATTGGCCTTGTAATCAGGATAAATTTCTTTGCGAAATGAATTCTCGCTTTTATCAAAGATAATCGCTAAATGCGTCGGCCTAACGCCGAGCGCCCCTTCACGAACAAATTGTAAAAGCTTTGAACAAAATAATCTGACGGCGCCGGTCGGCAGTCGATCGGAGCGATAATTATATTTTGCGTCTTGTCGGATTGACTGAAAATAAGCACGAAAAACAAATGAGGAGCCGTCAACGAGAAAGACGCGACTTTCTGGTCCAACAGGCTTATGCGTCAACGTCATGCGTTAATTTTCACCATTACGGGTCCTAGACCCTAAAAGACAAAACAATAATCCTGATAGGGATTATCCCAAGCGCTCAAGCGCAGCCGTCAATTTTTCTATTCTTGCGCATGCTTCTTCTCGCCGCTCTTTATGCTCATCAATGACCTCTTCATCCGCTTTGGCAAGGAACCCTGGATTGGAGAGTTTAGCGTCGAGCCTTTTAACGTCATCGTTTAGCTTGCTAATTTCTCGCAACAGTCGCGCTTTCTCCACATCCAGGTCAATGACGCCTTCAAGCGGTATCGCGACAACGCCGCCACGCACGAGAAGCTGGGCAGATGATTTTGGCGCAACATCAACAAAACCAATGCGCGATAAGCGCGCAAGTTTACGCAACGTTTCATCCCATTGCTGAACGCGGCTGCGTAATTCTGCATCTGCGCCAATCAACAATAACTCGGTCTCCCCTGCCAGCGCCATTTCGGCGCGAAGAGAACGAACTTCTGAAACAAGATCAACGACCCAGCCAATCTCACCTTCCGCCTGCGCGTCCTCAAGTCCCGTTAAGGACGGCCATTGTGCAAGCGCAAGCAGGCTCTCGCGCGGCGGTCCTTCCTCACCCTTAATCGCCCAAAGCTCTTCGGTCAGAAAAGGCATAAAAGGATGTAAAAGCGCATAGATCTGATCAAGAACGAAGGCGACAGTTGCCCGCGTTTCTTCTTTAGCTGCGCCATCTGGACCCTGAAGCAGCGGCTTTGCCAACTCCAAATACCAGTCGCAGAAAATATTCCACACAAAGCGATAGGCGCAGGCCGCCGCGTCGTTAAAGCGATAGGCGTCAATCTCAGCGCTCAAGGCGTCAATGGTGCGGGCTGCTTCGCCAACAATCCAGCGGTTTAAGACGATCTTATTCTTTGATGGATGGTAATCATTAATACGCGCGCAGCCATTGAATTCAGCAAAGCGCGACGCATTCCAGATCTTTGTCGCAAAGTTGCGGTAGCCTTCAACGCGCTGCGTCGAGAGCTTAATATCTCGACCTTGCGCGGCCATCGCCGCAAGCGTGAAGCGTAGCGCATCGGCGCCATAATCATCAATCAAATGCAAGGGATCAATGACATTGCCCTTAGACTTCGACATCTTGGCGCCCTTCTCATCACGAACGAGCGCATGGATATAGACGTCTCTAAAGGGTATCTCTTTCTTAAAGTGAAGCCCCATCATCATCATACGGGCAACCCAAAAGAAAATAATGTCAAAGCCTGTCACCAACACATTTGTTGGATAGTAACGCTGCAGCTCAGAATGAGCTTCTGGCCAGCCAAGGGTCGAAAAAGGCCAAAGCGCTGAAGAAAACCATGTATCGAGCACATCTTCATCACGCGTCAGCACAACAGCTTCTCCTGTTCGTGCGCGCGCGGCTAATTGCGCAGCCTCTTCTGTTTCTTCGACATAAACATTACCGTCTTGATCATACCATGCTGGGATGCGGTGCCCCCACCAAAGCTGCCGCGACACGCACCAAGGCTGAATATTCTCTAGCCAATCAAAATAGGTCTTTTCCCAATTTTTTGGGATGAAGCTTGTTTGCCCCGCACGCACCGCTGCTAATGCGGGCTGTGCTAATGTCTTGGCGTCGACGTACCATTGGTCTGTTAATCGTGGTTCAAGCACAGCCTGAGAGCGATCGCCATGAGGAACCATATGCTTATGGTCATCGACGCCCTCAAGTAAGTCGCGTGCGGTCATCATCTCCACCACGCGCTGACGCGCCGCGAAACGATCAAGCCCATCTAGCGTTGCAAGCGTTTCTGTAAGCTCAGCAGATGGCGTCAACCCCTCATGAAAATCGCTGTTGGCCGCAAGCGCCAGACGTCCCTGCGGATCAAATACATTAATGAGACGCAAGCCATGACGCTTGCCAACCTCAAAATCGTTAAAATCATGCGCTGGCGTAATTTTTACCGCCCCAGTGCCCTTTTCTGGGTCTGAATAGCTATCGGCAACAATGGGGATCAGTCGTCCGACTAATGGCAGACGTATATTCTGACCAATCAAAGCAAGATAACGCGCGTCTTCTGGATGCACCGCGACAGCGGTATCGCCAAGCAATGTTTCAGGGCGCGTTGTGGCAACCGTAATGACGGCGCCCGTTGGCTGACCCGCCTTATCAACAATTGGATATTTGAAACGCCACAAATGGCCTTTCATCTCAATTTGCTGAACTTCTAGATCAGAAATCGCTGTGTGGAGAACAGGATCCCAATTAACGAGACGCTTATCTTTGTAAAGCAAGCCGTCACGATAGAGTTGAACAAAGACTTTGATAACAGCGCGCGACAAACCCTCATCCAGCGTGAATCGTTCACGCGACCAATCACAGGAAGCCCCCAAACGCTTCAACTGCTCGACGATCTTGCCGCCTGACTGCGCTTTCCACTCCCAGACACGCTCAAGAAATTTATCACGCCCTAATTCGCGACGGGAAGGCTCATTGCGCTCCGCGAGTTGGCGCTCAACCACCATTTGCGTTGCGATGCCGGCGTGGTCTGTGCCTGGCTGCCATAAAACGTCATCGCCCTTCATGCGATGATAGCGCGCAAGAATATCTTGCAAGGTATTATTGAGCGCATGACCCATATGCAGACTGCCCGTGACATTGGGCGGCGGAATAACAATTGAATAGGGCTTGGCGTCGAGGCGCTCGGGACGACCAGCGCGAAACGCGCCTGCGTCTTCCCACAACAACCGCATGCGTTGTTCAATTAAGGCAGGATCAAAGGTTTTTTCCATCATCAGACAGCATAATCTAGCGTTCGGCAGCGAGCATGACCCGACTGCCGACCGCCGATACGCCGACTGCCGGTATAACGATGACTCTTAAGAGAGAGCCTTTAGCGCATTTCTGCCAGCATAAATTGCCGTATCACCAAGCTCTTCTTCAATACGAATGAGCTGATTATATTTTGCGGTGCGATCAGAACGCGCCAAGGAGCCCGTTTTGATCTGACCGCAATTCAACGCAACGGCAAGATCGGCGATGGTTGAGTCTTCCGTCTCGCCAGAGCGGTGAGACATCACGCTGGTGTAGCCCGCGCGATGCGCCATATCAACAGCTGAAATCGTCTCTGTCAGCGAGCCAATCTGATTGACTTTGACGAGAATAGAATTCGCTGTGTTAGTTTTAATACCTTGCGAGAGACGTGTGACATTGGTGACAAAAAGATCATCGCCAACAAGTTGGATCTTCTTACCAATAGCGTCTGTCAGTTTTTTCCATCCCTCCCAATCATCTTCCGCCATACCATCTTCGATGGAGACAATGGGGTAAGCGCTTGCAAGCTTGGCGAGATACTCAACTTGCTGATCAATGCTGCGCGTAATTTTCTCGCCCTCATAGACATATTTGCCGTCTTTGAAAAATTCCGTTGCGGCGCAGTCTGCGCCGAGCACAACGTCAACGCCGGGCTTGAATCCTGCGGTTTCAATCGCTTTCATGACAAAATCGAGCGCAGCTTCTGCCGACGGTAGGTTTGGCGCAAATCCGCCTTCATCGCCGACAGATGTCGAATGACCCGATTTTTTCAGCGCGCTCTTAAGCGTGTGGAAAATCTCTGCGCCCCAACGAATGGCGTCACGCACGCTTTCGGCCCCAGTCGGCAGGATCATGAATTCCTGGAAGTCGATCGGATTATCCGCATGCACGCCGCCATTGATAATGTTCATCATCGGCGTCGGGAGGACGCGCGCCTGAGTGCCGCCCACATAACGATAAAGCGGCAGCGCCGCCGCATCAGCCGCAGCTTTGGCGGTTGCAAGCGAGACGCCAAGAATAGCATTGGCTCCAAGGCGCGCCTTATTCGGCGTGCCGTCGAGCGCGATCATCGCCATATCTATGCCGATCTGATCCTCCGCCTCGAGCCCTAATATGGCCCCAGCGATCTCATCATTGACATTCTCAACCGCAGTAAGAACGCCCTTGCCCAAATAGCGCTTTGGGTCGCCATCGCGTTTCTCGACGGCCTCATGCGCACCTGTCGAGGCGCCAGAGGGCACAGCCGCGCGCCCTGAGGAGCCATCCTCGAGCGTGACCTCGACCTCGACAGTCGGATTCCCACGGGAATCAAGGATTTCGCGGGCATGGATGTCGATAATCTCGGTCATTGTCAGGGCCTCGTTTGGTGCAGCGCGGTAGGAGCGACTTTTAGACCTATTACGTCACAGGGGAAAGCCTTGGCATGCGCGCCAACAGCTGTTTTTCGAAACTATTCTTACAAAAGAGCGCATCGACCCAGGACAAGGGCGCGGCCGTCGACACGGTTGACGCAGCGCCCTTGTCCATTAGCTGTGCATTGAGTGTATATGATCGCGCTGAGGAGGCAGAGATGACCTTTGGTGACAACACGGCCCGTTCTGCCGCATATGGAATTTTATGCTTCTTTCTTAGCCTCGCCAGCAACGCTCAGGCGCAAACGCCAGAACACATAGAGGCGGCGCGCCTCAATCTTGAAAAATCCCCCATCCGCTCCGGCGCCTGCACACCAGTCACAGAGACATTTCTGAGCTGGCCTGAAAATACGCTGCAAAGATGTGAATATAAGCAAGGAAATGCGCAAGGTCTTGCTTATGTCCTCGATGTTAAAGCTGAAACATTAGCGAAATGGATCGAAACCAGCTGTAGCGCACAAATGTCAGGCGTGGCGGCGTGTTTTGACCGCATCTTGCGCTGCACGACCGCCAAATCAAACAGCTCCTTTGTGGTCGGCGGCAATGCAATCACAGAAAAAAGCGGAACCACACAAAATAATTTTTTCCGTAATGGCGTCGCCATAAACGCTGCGCCTAATGGCAAAGCGGAGACTGTGTCGCTTGAAGATCAGGAAAAATTGGCAAAAATCCCTGAGGCGGACATCGCCGCCTTGCCAGGCGGCGGGGTCGCTTTCTGGCATACGCTGCCCTACCAATTCGCTGTGAAAGCAATCGATCTGGGTGTTCCTGCAGAACTGAACACGCCGGATCGGCGTCAAAAATGGCTGGAAATAATTCGCCTGGAAATGCTTGCTGCGTTAGGCAAATCTGAAAATAGATTCTTATCAGGTTGGATGAACGCGCATCCCATCATGCTGCGCGCCGGCGAATGTCCAGATGATCGCGACCCGTAAAGCGGGCGTTTCTGACTTGACGCCAAGAGCTGAAAGCTTCTTTTAACATCATGACAAAAAAACATGATGGACCAGAACTGCTCGGGCGCATCGTTGCTTTGCCGACCTCCCCAGACGAGGCGGAACTGGATCTTGTGCCTAATCCCTATAAGGATACCGTCTATCTCGTGCGTTTTACGGCGCCTGAGTTTACATCCTTATGTCCCGTCACCGGACAGCCGGACTTTGCCCATCTCGTGATTGATTATTGTCCCGCGGACTGCCTGATTGAATCCAAATCTTTGAAGCTGTTTTTAGGTAGCTTTCGAAACCATGGCGCATTTCATGAAGACTGCACGCTGCGCATCGCTCATGAGCTTGTTGGCGCGATGGCGCCAAGGTGGCTTCGCATCGGTGGTTATTGGTATCCGCGCGGCGGCATGCCGATTGACGTCTTCTGGCAAACAGGCACGCCCCCGGAGGGCTTATGGCTTCCTGATCAAGGCGTGCCGACTTATCGCGGACGGGGTTAAAAGCGCCGCCTCGACGCGCGCCAAAGCTGAAACCTAACCCTCGAGTTACCGTGACAACGCCCACACCACCTCAACACGCGCGCTGATATGACGTGAACCAGCCTGCAATGGGATGATGCGATCGGCGGATGGCGCAGCGGCCGCCATTCTAACGCCATGGACGCGAGGCTGAGACGCGCCTTCTTCAATTGGTCTGATTTCTAATATGCGGGCTAATCGCAGACCCGCCGCTTGCGCATAAATTTCCGCCCGACGTCGCGCGTCAGCCATTGCGGCGGCGCGGAGGACGTCGCGTTTGGCGGGAGGATCCGAATAATCAAAGTCCACACCCTGAAAACTGTTGACGCCTTTATCGATTAGTTTTCCAGCAATATCGCCAAGGCGCGCCATTTCATGAAGACGGACCGCAAGATCATGTTGGGCGCGATAAAATTTTCTAATTGGCGCGGGCTTGCCCTTTGGGTCGCGGTCCTCAACGACAAGTGGCGTTAGCGTCAAGTCTTGGGTTTGCACGTCGATCTCGCCCACGCCCATGTTTTTAAGCTCAGCCACAATCCCATCAATAATTTTTGCGTTCTCTTGAGCTGCCTCTGCAGCAGACGCACGCTCGCTCACAACGCCAAAACGCAACGTCGCAATATCAGGCGCGACCTCTTCAACCGCCTCGCCAACGCTGGAAATGCTTGGCACAGTCTCCCGGAGCGAATCTGCAT
>DAIRFH010000094.1:0-7053 GCA_036795145.1 Methylocystis sp.
ACCGATCACGAAACAGATCTTTTTCAAAATGTATCTAGTCTTAAATCATCAGAAGAGTTTTGGTTTTGGGTCAGTATTATATCTCTTATTATTCTTGCGCTTTCTGAAATTATAGACCGCAGATTATCAGATCATAAAGAGCAATTACTTGAGAATAAGCCAACAGATATTCCAGATGAAGAATTCAGAGCAAAGATTAAGCGTCTGGATAGATATGAGTCGTCATTTTTCTGGTTGAGCATAATTTCATTGTTTGCCCTTGGTATTAGTGAGGTTATCTCTCATCGCTTCGCTGTTAATCGAGAAGAAGTCATCACAGCTTTGGAGGCGGAAAATGATATACAATATGACGCAAGGATAACGGACCTAAGAGCGACTGAGTCACAATCAGTAGAGAAGATGACTGCATTAAAAGATAATTTGATAAATTCAGAAAAAGAAATACTTCAGCTCAAAATAGCCCTTAAAAAAGCTGAAGCCGAGCTTATTTCTGCGCAACAACAAGCTGGGTTGAGTAAAGATAGCCATCCCAGAGAGAAAACAAAATCACAAAAATTACATTAATTTTAAGTCCCGTCTTCAGTCTCAAGATAAGCCTTTATCATTTAGACTCTAAGGAAATTGGTTTGGGGTTAAAGCTATCTGAGAATATTGCAGCACTGCCCATGAGGAGTATGCCTAAAAATCCCACAAGGAGGATGTAGGGCAGAATATCTTTAGATGATGCGCCAACCATATTTGCAGCGGCCGATTGCTCCACTAAAAGTTGATTGTTTCCAATCATTCCTTCTTTTGTAGAGGTGAGAAGGTTTTTTTGGGCATATAATCTGCTGCGATAGATAAACGGCTGCGAGACGCCATAATGATTAGCCAGCCTTTTTGTTGGCGCTTTTCTTGTCGGCGCATAGCGTCGTCGCACAATCTGACCCAGTATTGTAATTACTCTCGTCATAACAATCCCTCTGGAATAGCGTTAAATGAAATGCTGCGACGCAGCATGGCAATGTATTAAAACATCAATAATGCTAGCCTAATGCGAGAATTTCGAAAAGAGCCTATTTTCCTTTCGTTCTTTGCACTGACAATTTGCCTGTAACAACGAAGACTGAGTGGTTCTAAGCCGAGATATTCTCTTAAATATGGGGATTGCCAAGGTTGCCCGCATAGCAAAGTGTAAAAGCAAAAGGCTTCCTGCTGGGATGAGATGGGTGTGGGCTCGTCCATGCTGCATGCATTCGCCCGAAAGGCCACGCAGGAGATCAGCGATAAATTTGATCTGCGCTATTATTCGACAAGGTTTTTTAGCAAAGCAAGGGAACAACGATTTTTAGCATTTAATATAAGATATTGGCGTAACGCGGCAACGATAAACCTTAACGAAGATGCTCTGGAGGTTGAGGGTTTTTAGCAGGATTTGTGTCATGCTTCGTCAGGGCGAGTAATGTGCCGTTTTCGAGTAACGGGCGTAAATCTTGCTCAACGGCCTCGGCTAAATTCTGATCATAAACTTCATCGCCATTGATATGAATGGCAAATGATAAAAGATGCTTTGACTTTTTATCTGGATCCTCAATTGTTGCTTTCGTCCATTTATAAAGTGGGTAATTTTCAATCCCATGTTCTTCAGCTTCAGCAACGTAGCCTGCAAAAGCGTCAAATTGACAAATCGCCTCTGCATTATGTCGCTCTAACACATCTGCTACGTATTTATAAGCGCCGTCTCTCGCCCCAATGCGCGCCGCTTCAGCAAGTGCTGAGGGTAATTTAAACCTAATCTGATATTGCCAATTCTCATTCATGCTTGCCTCCACTACGGATACTTAAAAAACTCGAACCCTAAGTCTTAAGTTTGGGCCGATTGGCTGTCGCTCACAACATTAAATGGATATGATTGTGTTGATCTCAATAGTTAAAAAACGACATGAGATCACATAAATTATTTTCAATAAGCAAGACAGAATGGTTTTTTAATTAGAATGTTGGTTCTGGTCTGATGCCTCCTGAACACTTGGATCGCAAAACTGGCGCAATGGCGCCAGTGTTTAATCCTATTTCATAAAAATAATTCCAGGATATGTACTCTACGAGCAGCTCATGGCGTTAGCATTATTGGGGGGGCGCCCTGAACGCCATAAGGAACAGCTTAGAGTGTTAAGGAGAGAGGTCATATATCACTCTTGACTTTAAACGCGTTGCAGGAACCAGATGACAATAGATTATTTATTATCTATCCCAATGTGGGCCATTGAAACGCGGACCTGAATTGCGAACATAGCTGTGTCCATGATTTGAGCCGCTATGTATATTTGTCCCTGCGTGTAGATGATGCCAGCGCTGGATGTGATTGGTGTGATGATTATGGCTTTTATGAGCGCCTTGACTTGTTAAAACTTCAGCTAAGCTCGGCGTCGTAAAAGAAGCGACGACCAAAGCCGCTAATAAAGAATTTTTCATAACACAAGCTCCTGATATTCATAATGCTAGGCAAATATATCAACTTTTCCATCTGTAAGACGGTACATTCCGCCGACAATTTTCAAACGATTGTCGCTCACTGCAGCGCTTAACAGAGGCGTTGCATTTTTAAGCGTCTCAACGGTTCGTTTAACGTTTTCTCTTGTGGCGTTTTCCAATAAATCTCCAGATTTTTCTTTTACGGCAGTGACGGCTGGACTGAGAGCTGCAACAAGGGAGGGAAGGTGACCTGGAAGTTCAGGCGCTCCCTGGATCGAGGCAATTGCTGCTTTGACAGCGCCACAGGCCTCATGACCAAGAACTACCAATAGGGGGGTCTTCAAAACGTCAATGGCAAACTCAAAGCTCGCAATATTGTCTGGGTTAACAAAATTGCCAGCAACACGGACGACGAATAGGTCTCCACGTGAGCTATCGAAGGCGTATTCGGGTGCGATACGCGAGTCGGCGCAGCTCAGAACCGCAGCATAGGGATTTTGTCCATTCAGAAGTGGCTCTCGTTCCGCCAGAAAGTCGTGTCTTTTAGTGACGCCTTTTTGATACCGCGCATTACCGCTTAGCAGGCGGTCCAAAGCCTCATCCGGCGTCAGGGCATTTTGTGGCTTTGGCAAGCCATTTGTCTTCGCTGGTTGAGAGTCGGAATATATTTTTTTACGTTCTGAAGCGACGGCCGAAGCATTTGATAGAGCGTAACTTGACGCAAGCATCCCGGTTAAAAAAGATCGCCGCTTAATTTTATTCTTATCGGAGTTATTCGGAAATTCGCAAAAGCGACACATCGACATCACTCCTTAATATAAGCGGGATCGCAGGAATATATGAGCCAGGTTAGATCTCGAGGATAGGCTTTGTCAAAATCCTCCAGCTTTTCAATAAGCTGTTAAAAGCAACAAAACATAAACAAAAAGATTTTTATCTCTTGCTATATTATGTTGGTTCTGCTGCCAGAATTGCAGATATCCAGCGGGTTGAGGGAAATTGTTCGCACATTGTGAGCGCTGCTATTGCAATTGGCACGCCTAAAAAAGCGCCCAGAGCGCCCCACATGAATGTCCAAAAGACTGTTACAAAAATAACAACTGAAGGCGCAATTGATAGTGTTGATCCAGACATTACTGGCTCTAAATAATTGCCAATAATAAATTGTATAGCAATTAAACCAATAAAAATAGTCATGATTGAGTTTGTGTCTCCAAACTGAACGACCGCGCATAGCGTAGGAAGCGCAGTTGCAACGAGGGGCCCAATCAGAGGTAGATAGTTGAGGGCATAAGCTAATAATCCCCATGCACTTGCGAGTTCTAGGCCAATTGTAAGCGCAAGGAGCCAAACAGCTATACCTGTTGCGACGCTCGCGATTGTTCTGACAAGAATATATTTTTGAAATTTATGACTAATTCTTTTTGCGGCAAAAATGACGCGTTGCGCTGTTTCTTTATAGGGCAACGATGTCAGTTTTTTCTCGAAATATTCAGCTTCAGCGAGGCCCATGATAACGTAGATTAAGACAAGTAATGTAAATCCTAGGGTCGTATTGACCCGACTGATAACGGCTTGAATTATATTTAATAATGATGAGGCGTTTACTTGCTCTGAAACAAGCGCCAAGACGAAAATATCATGAGCTTCCAGCCAAATTGTCCAACTACGAAAAACATCTTGGATTTTGCTTGAGTTTTTTCGTGTCCATTCCGCAACATCGTGGCCACTCCATGCAATTAAGGAAAAAAGCGCAACTATGATCCCGGATGTTAAGATAATTGTTATCACTAAGGCTGCTGATTTTGGTATTTTTCTTTCTAATTTAACTTGTATTGGTCTAATAATTGCAATCATAAATAAGGCAAATGCTACTGGCTCAATTACGACTTGTCCAAGCTGGCAAGCCACAATTGCGATCGCTATTATAATCATCGCAGTAGAAGCCTTCATTATTTAGGTCCTCCTCGCTCTTGCAATTATTTTTAACATTGCTGCGATATTTGAAATTACTGTTGTTTTTCTATATTGTTTTTGTGCTGTAACCCTTAATGGCTCATTATCTGCGTCAACTATTTATTCTGACATTACAGTAAATTTTAAAGCACTGCGAATGAATTATTCTGAGTTAGACCATCTTTGATGTTTAGTTTTTCTCAGTAGTCTTCTTTAATAGATAATTCTAAATTTATCGGCATATAGTGACATTGGGCTTTGCTGATGATGTATGGCTTGTCTTGACACTGAAGATGCACAAAGTTCTTGAAACTTTACAGCCAAATTTTATTATTCTACCTATGTTCATTAGTATTTATGTGGAGAAAATATAAAAATGAAAAAAACTCTCTTTTTCATTGTCGCCGTTTTTTCAACAACGGCTTTTTGCACGCCTCTTTGGGCGAAAAGCCACAATAAATCGCAATGGCCAGTGCTTCATCATGATGCTGCGCGCCACTATAAAGGCAAGGATCACATGTTCCGCGTCAAGAACCACCATAATTATAATCCGCATTATCGAAAATGCGGTCACATGCCGAGTGGAAGCTGTTAAGTATAGTTTTCTCTCATTATTGCGGCCGCTCACCTTAATAAGTGGCGGCCATTTTATTTGCTTGGCGCCACAAAGGGTGTGTTATTTAATCAAACACACGCCTTGTCATCTTTGAACAGGCGTCGTTCATGGACAGTGTCTTCTATTGCCGCAAAAAGTTCACTAGCGGTTCTGCTCTTGAGATGAGCGATTTAAGAAAAAAACCTCAAACCGCATTGACTGACGTAACGTCGGGCAGGGTTTAGTTGTCACGGCCTATACGCTACCAGTCATTCACGCTTTGAGCGAAGAACATGCTGGTTTCAAAGTCGTTAAATTTTGTGGATGTGGGGCAGGGTGGCTTTCAACAGGGTTAGGGCATTTGCATCGCATAGGCCCATGGACAGATTTAATCTGCAACTTGGGATCAAAAGTCCGGTCGTCTCTAGAATATTATTAATCTATTGTAATGATTGAATAAATGGCGGAGACGGTGGGATTCGAACCCACGATAGGGTTTCCCCTATAACGATTTAGCAAACCGTCGCCTTCAGCCTCTCGGCCACATCTCCGCATCCCAAACCCTATCAGGTTGGAAACGGACATATGCCAAAGCCATCGTCCCTTTGCAACCAGTGGTTTTGTCCGTTCCAGGACAGTCAAAATGGGCAGAGCCTCGAATCAAATTACCTGATTACTGGGACAAAAGCGGGAAAAATTTATTCGTTGAGACGAAGAACCGCCTCCAAAATCTCATTCAATCATTTGAACAAGCCCTTTTAGCCCCGAAATATGTTGCATCTGCGCAACAGTCTCCAGAATTGCGATCAGGTTGGGGGCTTTCTGAGCATTCTGGCGTTGACGGATTGGGCGCGAGGATGGCTTGTTGGGGACGGTCGCAGCGAAATTCTTTCGTTCGCGAAGGTTTCTAAAAAACGGGCGCTAATGTCCGGACCATACACAAGTGGGGCTTTACGATGAAAAAACTTGGCTTCTCCGTCGCCGCACTGGCGCTGGCGATTTCAGCAGGCTCAGCGCTTGCTGCGGATCTTCCTTCACGTAAAGCTCCTCCGGTGGCTCCGCCTCCGGCGCCTTTATGGAAAGGGTTTTATGCTGGTTTGAATGCTGGTGGAACCTGGGGCAACAATAACGCCATCAACGTTTCAACCTACCCAGCTGGGGCCGTCGCAAATAGCAGCCCTGTGTATTGGGCTCTTGGAAATGGTTCTGTTGGATCACGAGGCAATAATTTAGTTGGCTTCATTGGCGGTGGACAGATTGGTTACAACTGGCAGCCGACTTTTGCTGGTTATACTTTTGTTACAGGCGCAGAGGCTGATATTCAGGGCATAGCAGGTAGTGGTAACGGAAGCCGAACTGGTTATTCTGTTTTACCAGGCTCGGCTGGTGGCGAAACTATATCGAACTTTTCTAAGTCAAGCGGTTCCCTTCAATATCTCGGGACAGTTCGCGGTCGCCTTGGTTGGTTGGCGACGCCGACGCTGTTGATATACGGCACCGGTGGTCTCGCTTACGGCGGCGTCAGCCTCAACCGATCAGTTTCAACTTTCGATGCGATCAATGGCGCGTCTCAGTGGGTTGCTATTGGAAATGCTGCTTATTCAAACACTCAAGTTGGTTGGACAGCGGGAGGTGGTTTGGAATGGATGTTCATGCCAAACTGGTCGGCCAAGGCTGAATATTTATACTACAATCTTGGCAATGTGAGCGCTACGTCCGTATCTACTTTGGTTCCGACCGGAAGCGGTGTGGGTAATCAGCTGTATCGTTCAACCACCTACTCAGGAACGATTTCGGCGAACCTTGTTCGTGCTGGCGTCAACTATCACTTCAACTGGGGCTCTTCACCAGTCGTTGCAAAATACTGAGAGTAATTAAACTCAGAAAAGAAAAAGCCCGGTTTAGACCGGGCTTTTTTTGTTATTAGCTTTTATTGGTTTTGAACAAAGCTTTAATATAGCGTCTGTTTAAGTGTAAGGACAAAAAACAGTAATCCATATCAGCTCAACAAGTAGGTTGAGCTGAACTAATGGATCGAATCCTTATAC
>DAIRFH010000018.1:0-34109 GCA_036795145.1 Methylocystis sp.
GAAAATAACCGGTCAATAACGCCAAGACGCGCCTGTTGCGCAGGAACATAAGAGCCAGCCTGCGCCATCAAAGAAATTAGAGCGTTCTGACGCAGAAATGTGGATTTACCAGCCATATTTGGTCCTGTGACAACCGCAATACGACCAGCGTCTGTCCCTGATAAATCGCATCCATTAGGCGCAAAAGCCATGCCTTGGCTTTGTAACGACGCCTCAACAACAGGATGACGACCGCCGACAATGCTAAAGTCTAGAGAGCCATCGACCTGCGGACGCGTCCACCCGCGCTTTTCTGCGACTTCTGCAAGGGCTGCCGCAACATCTATACGCGAGAAAGCTTGTGCGAGCTGATGACAAATATCCGCACGATTCAAAATTTCCAAACTCAAGGACTCAAATAACGCAAACTCTTGAGCAAGCGCATGATCTGCTGCAGAGGCGATCTTACTTTGCAGCTCAACGAGCTCACGTGTTGAAAATCGCATTGCATCCGCCATCGTCTGACGATGCGTGAATATTTCTGAAAATGGCGGATGAAGAAACTTTTCTCCTTGAGCTGCCGACGTCTCAAGAAAAAATCCAAGAAAATTATTATGTTTAATTTTCAGTTTTACGCCAGTTTCCTCTGAATATCGCGCCTGCAAACTTGCAATCACGCTACGACTTTCATCTCTTAGTCGACGTGCTTCATCTAAATTTGCATCAATCCCTTCGCGAATGAAATCACCCGTACGCCGATCAAGCGGTGGCGTCTCTTTAAACGTCATTAAAATTCGCTCTGCAAAAGCGTGATCCGACTGTCTTAATATATTTACATCTTGAAAAACTTCTTGTGGAAGTTTTAAGTCGTCAAATAAGTTAGCAAGCTCACAAGCTGTTTGTAATGCAAGTCCAACGCTTACAACATCACGCGGCCCGCCGCGTAGAAGCGAGAGGCGAGACACCGCCCGGGCAAGGTCTGGCGCGCGCATCAGTTTTAAACGACAATTTGATCGACAAGAGGGCTGATCAAGGAAAAAATTTACCGCGTCTAATCGGGCGTTAATTAAAAAATTATCCGTTAAGGGCGCTGCAAGTCTTTCGGCCATCAATCGCGCGCCGCCCGACGTTACAGTTAAATCCATGACGGATAATAAGGAGCCTTCCCGCGCGCCTGACAAGGTTCGTGTGAGTTCAAGATTTGCTCTTGTTGCGGCGTCAATATCTAATGATGCGCCCGAGCCGCCTTGTTTTGGCGACTGCAAAGCGGGCTTATTAATTTTTTGAGTGCGTTCGACATATAGGATTGCTGTTGCTGCGGCCCGCGTCATGGCCTCGCTCATGACGCCAAAACCATCAAGCGTTGAAACCCCATAATATTGTTGCAAGCGCTGCGCTGCGTCTTGTCCGATGTCGCGACCAATTGGTGTGACAGGTGCGCCTGTTGCTGAAAACAGCGTCGCCACTTTTTGTTCCCGACACAATGACTCGCTTGCGATAATTTCTTTTGGCTCTAGGCGCGCCAATTGGGAGATGAGCTCAATCTCGCTGCAATCGCCCACGGTAAAAGCGCCTGTTGAAATATCAACACAGGCAAATCCATAACATGCATCTGCCTGCGTATGATGCACACGCGCAACCGCCACAAAAGCGTTTGCACGCGTTGGATCAAGCAGAGATTCTTCCGTAATTGTGCCAGGCGTCACCAGTCGCACGACATCCCGACGCACAACCGATTTTGCGCCGCGTTTCTTGGCTTCGGCCGGATCTTCAATTTGTTCGCAGACAGCAACACGATGACCAAGCGCTATGAGCTTTTGTAAATAATCAGTTGCACGCTCGACTGGCACGCCGCACATCGGGATGTCCTCTCCCATATGTTTGCCGCGTTTGGTGAGCATGATCCCCAAAGCGCGCGCGGCAATATGGGCATCATCAAAAAATAATTCGTAAAAATCGCCCATTCGATAAAAAAGTAGGCAATCCTTATGCCCTGCTTTTAATTCCGCATATTGCGCCATCATGGGGGTGAGCCGCATCAGCGCGGAATCGACGGCGGCGTCAAAAGGAATTTTAGGCGTCATGAGGCTATCTTAGCGGCACGGCCTATCTGTTGGACGCATTGAAAGCCGGGACACACAGGATTTTCTTATCCCAGAGCTCCCAAGGGCCTGCCGAAGGGCGAACTTGTGGTTTGTCATCAAGGGCCGCTATTGTGCAGCGCAAAACCAATCAAATAAACAAGGATGCGTGTAAATGTCGAAAGATCCAAGATCAACCGGCGCGCCGGAGACGATTTCTGACAAAGACGCCCTGTTGTTTCACTCCAGAGGCCGCCCTGGCAAATTAGCCATTGTCGCGACCAAGCCAATGGCGACGCAACGCGATCTCTCGCTTGCCTATTCGCCAGGAGTCGCCGCTCCTGTGCTTGCAATCGCTAAGGATCCCTCCCTCGCCTATGATTACACAACGCGCGGCAATATGGTTGCTGTGATCACCAATGGCACGGCTATTTTGGGACTTGGCGACCTTGGCGCCCTTGCGGCTAAACCGGTGATGGAAGGCAAGGCTGCTCTTTTTAAGCGTTTTGCGGATATTGATTCTATAGATCTCGAAATTGATACAAGCGACGTCGACGCCTTCATTAACGCCGTGCGCTATCTCGGCCCTTCCTTTGGCGGGATCAATCTAGAAGACATAAAAGCGCCAGAGTGTTTTGTTATTGAACAACGTCTGCGCGAATTGATGGACATACCAGTCTTTCATGATGATCAGCACGGCACTGCCATTATTTCCGCCGCAGGGTTGATTAATGCGCTGACGCTTACGAACCGCGACATTAAAACAGCAAAGCTTGTTTGTAACGGCGCCGGCGCAGCAGGCATCGCTTGTCTCGAAGTTGCTCGAGCGCTTGGTTTTGATCAACGTAATATTATTCTTTGCGACACCAAAGGGGTTATTTATCGTGGTCGAGAAGAAGGAATGAATCAATGGAAAAGCGCCCATGCCAGCGAAACAAAATTAAGAACGCTGGCGCAGGCGCTTGACGGAGCCGATATCTTTTATGGTCTTTCTGTAAAAGGGGCGCTGTCTCCAGATATGCTGCGCACAATGGCGCCTGATCCAATTATTTTTGCTATGGCGAATCCAGATCCAGAAATTACGCCGGAAGAAGCGCGCGCTGTGCGGCCCGACGCCATTGTTGCAACAGGTCGATCGGATTATCCAAACCAGATCAACAATGTCCTAGGATTTCCCTATATTTTTCGTGGCGCACTCGACGTTCGCGCTCGAACAATTAACATGGAAATGAAAATCGCCGCTGCAAAAGCTCTTGCAGATCTTGCGCGTGAAGATGTGCCTGATGAGGTCGCCAACGCCTATCGCGGTGCGCGTCCAAAATTTGGTCGTGACTATATTATACCTGCGCCCTTTGATCCGCGTCTCATCTCTATTGTGCCGCCTGCAGTTGCCGGCGCAGCGATGGATACAGGTGTTGCGCGCCGACCCATCGTTGATATGAAATCCTATCGTGCGCAGTTGGCGGCGCGACGCGATCCCGTTGCTGGCTTAATGCAAAATATCTTTGAACGCGTCAGGCGAGAACCTAAACGCGTTGTGTTTGCTGAAGGCGAGGAAGAACAAGTCATTCGCGCCGCGCATAGTTTTGTTAATCAAGGATTAGGCGCGGCTATTCTTGTTGGCCGTGAAGATCGAGTTCGTGACGTTGCGTTAAAAGCAGGCGTTGAACTTTCCGCTGGCGTTGAAATCCATAATGCAAAACTCTCAGATCGCAACACTGTTTATGCGCAATTTCTTTTTGAAAGACTACAGCGTAAAGGTTTTTTATTTCGCGACTGTCAGCGTTTAATTAATCATGATCGCAATCATTTTGCTGCGGCCATGGTGGTGCGCGGAGATGCGGACGCAATGGTGACAGGGGTAACGCGCAATTTCTCGAATGCGCTTGAAGAAATACGTCGCGTTATTGATCAAAAACCAGGTCATCGCGTTATCGGCGTATCATTGATATTAGCCAAAGGCCGGGTTGTTGTTGTCGCAGACACCGCCATCACTGAATTGCCTGACGCAGAAGAACTCGCCGAGATCGCCATTGAAGCTGCTGGCGTCGCCCGCAGGCTAGGGCTCACGCCCCGCGTCGCGATGCTAGCTTTCTCAACATTTGGTTATCCGCCGGGCGAACGCACTGCGCGCGTGCATGAAGCCGTTCGGGTGCTCGATCAAAAACGGGTTGATTTTGCTTATGAGGGCGAAATGGGAGCTGATATTGCGCTCAATCGCGAGCTCATGGGCGCTTATCCCTTCTCCCGGCTCAAGGACACCGCCAATGTTTTGATTATGCCAGCCTTTCACTCAGCAGCAATTGCGACAAAAATGCTACAAGAACTTGGAGACGCAACTGTCATCGGTCCTCTCATCGTTGGACTGGACAAACCGGTCCAAATCGTTCAACTCGGCGCGACCGACACTGAAATCGTCAATATGGCGGCAGTTGCCGCTTATGGTGTTGGCGCGTGACGTGACGATAATCAAGTTCTGGCGCATCTTCTTTTTTGTAAAATTCCTTAGATTTCAGAACATCCAAGAGGCTTTGAATGAATATCACAATGATTGGCTCTGGTTATGTGGGGCTTGTCTCGGGCGCATGTTTTGCTGATTTTGGTCATAACGTCATCTGCGTTGATTCTGACGCGACGAAAATCGATCGGCTAAAAAGAGGCGAAATCCCAATTTATGAGCCTGGTCTTGATGAGCTTGTTGCAAATAATGTTCAACAGAATCGTCTTTCCTTCACCACAGATTTAGCTCCTGCAGTAAAAGGCGCGGATGCGGTGTTCATTGCTGTTGGAACCCCATCGCGTCGCGGCGATGGACATGCTGACCTTTCCTTTGTTTATGCCGCCGCGCAAACGATCGCCGGTGCGCTTGATGGCTTTACTGTGGTCGTCAACAAATCAACTGTGCCAGTTGGAACAGGCGATGAGGTTGAACGTATTATTCGCGACGCCAATCCAAGGGCGGATTTCTCTGTTGTTTCTAACCCTGAATTTTTGCGCGAAGGCGCAGCAATTGAAGATTTTAAACGACCTGACCGGGTAGTGATTGGCGTTGAGGAAGCGCGCGCGAAAGAAGTGATGGAAGAGATTTATCGTCCCTTGTCACTGAATGCGCCGCCACTGGTCTTTGTCGGCCGTCGCACCTCTGAACTCACAAAATACGCCGCTAACGCGTTTCTTGCGACTAAAATCACCTTCATTAATGAAGTCGCAGATTTGTGCGAAAAAGTTGGGGCGGATGTTAATGAAGTTGCGCGCGGCATCGGTCTCGACAAGCGTATTGGCGCTAAATTTCTACATGCTGGCCCTGGTTATGGCGGTTCCTGTTTTCCAAAAGATACGCTTGCTTTAATCAAGACGGGACAAGATGAAGGCGCTTCTTTGCGCATCGTTGAAACTGTCGTTGCCGTCAATGACGCGCGTAAACGCGCAATGGCGCGCAAAATCATTCAATCTCTTGGCGGCGCCGTACGCGGTAAGAAAATCGCGTTGCTAGGACTAGCGTTTAAGCCAAACACCGATGACATGCGTGATGCGCCCTCACTTGCTATTGTCGCTTCTCTTGCTGGCGATGGCGCTGATGTTCATGCTTATGATCCTGAAAGCATGGAGCAGGCTCGCCCCTTAATGCCGGAAGTGACGTTTCATAATGACGCTTATTCTGCTCTGGATGGCGCCGAGGCTGTCGCAATCGTTACTGAATGGGACGCTTTCCGCGCGCTGGATCTTGACCGGGTGAAAAGCCTTATGAAATCGCCAATCATTATTGATCTGCGCAATATTTACCGTCCAGCTGACGTGCGCAAACGCGGCTTTACCTATCTTAGTGTTGGGCGCGCTTAATATTTAACGGCTATCATAAAGTAGTCGAAGGCGGGGTTTAGCTCCGCCTTTTTTATTACTGTGCTGCAAGTTTGATATCTGGATATGCGCATGGCGCCTCGCTCTTTTCCATAAGATGGAGATGCGCGGGCGGCTCAACGAAGGCAATACCAAGCGTTTGCCAGACATCGACAAGAGCTTCCACCAATTCTGCAATATGATGCTGTGTGTGAAGCGGCGTCGGAGTGATGCGCAAACGTTCAGAACCTTTTGCGACTGTAGGATAATTAATTGGCTGAATATAAATATTATGACGCATCAGCAGCATATCGCTTGCGGCTTTGCATAATTCTGCGTCGCGCACCATCACTGGAACAATATGAGAGCCATTATCGAGAACCGGCAGACCAGCAGCGGAAAGCGCATGTTTGGTGATATGTGCGGCGCGTTGATGCGCCGTGCGCAAATCGGGACGCTGTTTTAACAAACGCACGGCCGCGCAAGCGGCAGCGGCGACTGAAGGCGGCAAAGCGGTAGAAAATATAAAGGCGGCGGCGTAAGAGCGTATCGCGTCAATGACAATGGCGTCACTGGCGATATAACCACCCATGGTTCCAAATCCCTTGGCCAAAGTGCCCTCGACCACATCTACGCGCGCCATCACGCCTGATTGTTCGCAGATCCCACCGCCACGCGCGCCATACATGCCAACAGCATGGACTTCATCAACATAGGTCATCGCGCCGTAGCGTTCTGCAAGCGCAACAATCTCCGCCACCGGCGCAAGATTGCCATTCATAGAATAGAGGCTCTCGAACACAATGAGTTTTGGGCGATCGCCGGCTTCACGCAATAATTCTTCAAGATGCGTAAGATCATTGTGTCGGAAAATCTTCTTATCGGCGCGAGAGCGTTTCACGCCCTCAATCATGGAATTATGATTAGACGCATCCGAAAGAATGACGCAATTTGGCAGTAAATCGGCAAGCGTTGAAATCGCCGCAAGATTGGAAATCCATCCTGAGGTAAAAACAAGAGCGGCCTCCTTGCCATGAAGGTCGGCAAGTTCACGCTCTAGTTCGACAATGGCTTGGCTTGTGCCTGAGATGTTGCGTGTGCCCCCAGCGCCCGCGCCAACGCGCGCCGCTGTTTCAACCATGGCCGAAATCACCTCGGGATGCTGACCCATGCCGAGATAATCATTCGAACACCAGACAATGACGTCTTCCACGCCGCCGTCTTCGCGATGCCATTTGGCATGCGGGAAGGTTTCGACGTCGCGCTCAAGATTCACGAAAACGCGATAGCGACGCTCGTCTTTCAGACGGGAAATGGCGGCCTCAAAATAACGCCGATACACCATCTACGGCACACCCTTGAACGATCTCATGCGTTAATCAGACGCTGAAGCGCCTGAACCTTGGCTGAACGCCGACGCCCCCGTCCTCGCGGCCTTCAGTTTACACAATTTGGGATATAGCCGATCCCTGCGCTGATTGCGAGTGGCTGATTGACGCGCAGATGGCGACGCACGGCGTCACGCCGCCAAGGCTTCAAGCACGCGCGCCCAGGAGCGCATCCCTTTGTGAAAGGAGGCATAGGAGTATTTTTCATTGGGAGAGTGTATGCGGTCGTCATCGAGAGCAAAGCCGATCATTAACGCATCCATATTAAGCTCTCGCTTGAAGGCTCCAACAATCGGGATTGACCCGCCGCAGCCTGCAAGGACGGCGTCCCGGCCCCATTCTGTCGACAAGGCCCGACGCGCCCGCGCGAGCGCTTCTGAGCCAAAGGGAAGCTGCAGAGCTGCCGACGCGCCATGAGCAAGGAACTCAACTTTCGCATCGACCGGCAAACGCGCGCGCACAAAAGTACGAAAACTCTCCATAATTGTATTTGGATCCTGAGAGCCAACCAAGCGGAAAGAAAATTTTGCTGAGGCCTGCGCCGGCAAAACCGTTTTCGATCCCTTACCTGTGTAGCCGCCAACAATGCCATTGACGTCGCAGGTAGGCCGCGCCCAGATCTGTTCGATGACCCCGCGGCCAGTTTCTCCGCCTGGACGGGTCAGTCCAAGCTCGGCAAGAAAGTCGCTCTCATTGAAATCGAGCTTGCGCCACTGATCTGCGACATCTTGAGGTAATTCAGGCACGCCGTCATAAAAGCCCGGCAGGGTTACTTTGCCGTCTGCGTCATGCAAATCGCCAATAATTTTTGACAAGATGTGAATTGGATTGAGAACCGGGCCGCCAAACATGCCTGAATGCAGATCATGACTGGGGCCTCGTATGATCACCTCTTCTTGCGCCAATCCCCGTAACATTATGGTTATGGCTGGCGTTGATGCGTTCCACATGCTGGTGTCGCACACCAGAGCAATGTCAGGCTCTGAGAGCTCCTTCTTATTTTCAGCCAGAAAAGCTGGAAGCGACGGAGAGCCTGTTTCCTCCTCCCCCTCAAACAAAAAAGTGATGTGACAAGGAAGACCGCCGTTGGCCTCAAAGGCCCGGCAGGCTTCGATGAAGGTCATCAGCTGACCTTTATCGTCGGACGCGCCCCGGGCGACAATTTCAAGACCATTTTTGCCCTCTGCCAGACGCGGGGCAAAAGGATCGGCCGTCCAAAGCTCGAGCGGATCCGGCGGCTGAACATCATAATGTCCATAAAAAAGCACATGCGGCACGTCTTTTCGTTTGGCCTGAGCATGGCCCACGACAATCGGGTGACCCGGCGTTTGCCGTATGTCTGCGGCATAGCCTAGTCCGTTCAACTGATCGGCAAGCCACTGTGCAGCGTTCTGACACTGCTGGGTATAGGCCGGGTCGGTTGATACGGATGGAATGCGCAAAAGATCAAATAAGCGCGCGCGCGACGCCTCTAAATTCGCGTCTATGCAATCTAATACAGCTTCAATCGTCGCCATTTTAGCCGTCCTCCATTGGTGCAAGCTAGAGCTTTTGCCCTGTTTGGGGAAGACAATTGGCGCCCTTCACTTATCGCGTCGGGGTTGGCGTGCCGCTGCGATAATCATAAAATCCACGCTGAGTTTTTTTCCCGAGCCAGCCCGCTTCAACATATTTTACGAGTAGAGGACATGGCCTGTATTTTGTGTCTGCAAGACCCTCATGCAACACCTGCATGACGGACAGGCAAGTATCAAGACCAATGAAATCGGCGAGCTGCAAAGGTCCCATTGGATGATTGGCGCCAAGCTTCATCGCCGTGTCGATCGCTTCGACAGAGCCGACGCCTTCATATAGCGTATAGATCGCTTCATTAATCATCGGCAATAAAATGCGATTGACGATGAAAGCTGGGAAATCTTCTGAAACTGTTACAGTTTTACCAAGTTTAGCTACAAAGTTCTTGGCCGCCTCAAAGGTCACATCATCGGTTGCAATGCCGCGAATTAATTCGACGAGCTGCATCCGGGGCACGGGATTCATAAAATGAATCCCGATGAAACGTTCTGGCCGGCCTGTGATAGAGGCTAATCTTGTAATTGAAATGGACGAGGTATTGGAGGCAATGATCGCTTCTTTGTGAACAACTTGCGCGATATCGCTTAAAATCTTGCGCTTAATTTCTTCATTTTCAGTCGCAGCTTCAATAACAAGATCCGCCTGTCGAAACTGTTCAAAACATTCAGCCGCCGAAATATGCGGCAATGCTGCATCAACTGCCTTAGCGTCAAGATGGCCGCGCTCAACGGATTTTTGCATCTGACTTGCCGTATCAGCGATTGCGGCGTGAACGCGTTCAGCTGAGACGTCATTCAGTGCAACATCATAACCTGCCAAGGCGCATACCTGCGCGATGCCCTTACCCATCTGACCAGCGCCAATGACGCCTATTTTACGAATTTCGAAAGTCATGTTTCGATCACCCTGAAGAGGACCGGGATTAGTTGCACCGCAACAAAGACATCACCGCAGCGCAATATAACGCGCGTTTAGCTCGAAAGAAAACTGTAAATATTACAAAAATCGCTGACACCGGTTTCCCGCAGCATTGACGCATCGGGAGCCAGGCGGCCCGTGGGACGCCTTAGCGGCCAATTTTTGTTAGTTCTTGCTCTAGTTCTGGCAGGGCTGTGAAAAGGTCGGCAACAAGACCAAAGTCTGCGACCTGGAAAATCGGGGCCTCTTCATCCTTATTGATCGCAACGATCACTTTGGAGTCTTTCATGCCAGCTAGGTGCTGGATTGCGCCAGAAATGCCAACGGCGACATAAAGATCCGGAGCCACCGCCTTGCCTGTCTGACCGACTTGCAAATCATTGGGCGCAAAACCTGCGTCTACCGCGGCGCGTGATGCGCCGATCGCCGCGCCAAGCTTATTGGCCACAGGCTCAATGACTTTTGTAAAATTCTCAGCAGAGCCAACGCCGCGTCCGCCAGAGACAATGGTCTTGGCGGCCGTCAGTTCCGGACGCTCCGACTGCGCCAAAGCTTCGCTCTTAAACGCCGACAATCCTGGATTTGCGCCTCCGGCTATGATCTCGACCGGCGCTGAACCATCATCTGCTGCAGCAGCGAAGGCCGTCGTGCGCACCGTGATGACTTTCTTTGCATCTTTCGCACGCACGGTTTGTATAGCGTTTCCAGCATAAATTGGCCGCTCATAGGTATCGGGTGCAACAACTTTAATAATGTCCGAGACCTGCGCGACATCCAGCAAGGCTGCAACGCGCGGCAAAATATTTTTGGTTGTGCTGGTTGCCGGCGCAAGGATCACGTCATAGTCGGGCGCAAGACGCAGAATCAGCTCAGCAACCGGCTCCGCCAGCAAATAGTCGTATAGCGCATCCTCAGCATAGAGAACTTTCGTTACGCCCGAGAGCTTGGCAGCTGAGCCAGCGGCCGTTTTAAGTCCAGGACCAGCAACAAGAATATGAATTGGTCCGCCAATTTCTCTGGCGGCCGTTACAGCTTTTGCTGTCGAGGGCGCCAAGGCGCCTTTAGCTGTTTCGGCAAGAAGCAGAATGGTCATAATCACAGCACTCCCACTTCTTTAAGCTTTGTCACAAGCTCAGCCACAGACCCAACCTTCACGCCTGCCGCGCGCGTCGCTGGCTCAGCGGTTTTAACAACCTCAAGGCGCGGGGCGATATCGACGCCAAAATCTGATGGCTCTTTAACCGCGACTTCTTTTTTCTTAGCCTTGATAATATTCGGCAGGCTCGCATAACGCGGTTCATTGAGACGTAGATCGGTGGTCACGATGGCTGGAAGCTTCAGGCTAACTGTCTGAAGGCCGCCGTCGATTTCGCGGGTGACGTCTACTTGCTCACCTTGCAGGTCAACTTTTGACGCGAATGTGCCCTGACCCCAACCCAACAGCGCCGCAAGCATTTGACCTGTCTGGTTAGAGTCATCATCAATCGCCTGCTTGCCCATGATCACGAGCTTGGGCTGTTCTTCAGCAACAATTTTGGCAAGAATTTTTGCAACCGCCAGCGGCTCGACGCTGTCATCCGTCTTGACCAGAATGCCTCGATCGGCTCCCATCGCAAGACCGGTTCTTAGTGTTTCATCCGCCTTAGCAGGGCCAATAGTCACCACAACGACCTCAGTTGCTTTGCCGGCCTCTTTCAAGCGCAGGGCCTCTTCGACAGCAATCTCGTCAAAAGGATTCATCGACATTTTGACGTTTGCGAGATCTACCCCGGAACCATCTGGCTTAACCCGGATTTTGACATTGTAGTCAACGACCCTTTTGACGGGCACGAGAATCTTCATCCGTTGAACTCCCGGCGGGACAATGTCCCGGATTCATCGAAAATTTGAGAGCCGTTCTGGTAACGGCCGCTCCGGCGCAAGTCAAATGTTGTTAGGCGCAAAGTCCTATCCTTCTTCGTCCTGCGCATCACAAAACGGTTCCTTGGGCGAGGCTTTTGAGGGCGCTGCATCGAACAAAGGGATATTCCGGCGCTTGAAAAAAGGCGTCAGCAATAATCCTGCCGCTATGCCGCCAACATGCGCCATCCAGGCCACATGGCCAAGACCGCCCCAGCTGGCGTTCATGACCTGCAACAACATCCATGCCCCAATGAAAATTAACGCTGAGGCATGAAAAACAAAGAGCGGCCCCTGCAGCCCAAATAGCGAGCGTCTGGCGCGGCCAAAAAGTAAGGAGAGAAGCCAGAAGGGTTGAAGCATCAAGGTTAGAGGGGGAAATACGCCCGCGATGGTCGCGCGCGGATGTAACAACAAGAAGGCCGCACAAACGCCCGAAATTGCGCTCGATGCGCCAACAAGCGGGGTAATTGAGTCTGGGGTTGCGTAGATGTAGAAAATCCCCGCAGTCGCGCCACAACAAAAATAAAATAGCAAATAATAAAATGATCCCATCGCATCTTCGACATTATCGCCAAAGACAAACAAGAAAAGCATGTTGCTGACGAGATGAAGAAGCGAAGAGTGAAAAAATAACGATGTTAATAAGGTGAAAGGCGCAGGTGGGCCAATCACCCACTCCGCAAGTTGCGCGTCGCCAAAAAGCACGCGCGGAATGACGGCAAATCCCCGCATGAGGGTTAACGGATCACCGAAAATCTCACTGTTAACAAGAATAAACACAATAATATTCAGCGCAATTAGCGTCCAATTGACGATCGGCCGCCGCAGGTGACGCAACGACAAGTCATCATATATTGGGATCACCATACTACGTTCCTACGCTGTCTTAATGTGAGTATAATAGGATCCTTGCGGTAAAGGTCACGATGGTGCGATAAATGGTCTCAACCAAGCCACTGCATGACTGCGCAGCCGCGCAATATCAAAAATAACCACAAACAGCCCATAAATGACGCCGCCTGTTAGGATTTGCATCACCAGCGCGCGAAATCCTGGCGTCAGCGACGAGAACAAGCTGATGGCAATATACATAAAAATTACCCCGAGGCTGGCTAGGCCAAGATCACGCCAGGAAGGCCAAATGGCTTGCGCGCGGCAAGCAAAAAAAATCGTCACAGCAAGCGCGGCAAGATAACCCCCAGCCTGAGCGATAGCCAAATTTGACGCGTCTTGTCCCCACGGCAAAATGAACACCAATAAAATCGAAACAAACACAGCCGTTGCTGCTGCGATAACAAGCGGCGCTGTTTTCTTTTCAATCTGGAAGATAGGATTGACGCCAAAATTAACAAAACCAATTGCAAATAATCCTGGCAATAACAATCCTAGATAATGTCGAAATGGCCCATGAAATTGCGTGGGCACCACCAGTGCCTCAACCGAGGGCAGTACGGCCCCTAGCCCAACGCAGGCCGGCAATAAAATGACAAAAACAATACTCATATTATCGGCAACCTGGGCTTTTGCGCGATCAACGCCATCTATCTCATGTTTTGCAACGGCGATCTGAAAGAGAAGGACGTCAAGCGCCGAACCAAAAGCCATCATCGCCCGCATGCCAACATCATAAGCAAGTGAAAGCTGTCCTGTTTCCGCAAAATCATAAACTCTAGCGGCTATCGCGCGCGCGGCTAATGGCATGGCATGATAAAGTAGCAAGGCCATAACAATGGGCGTACTGTAGGCTATGAGCTTTCGCGCTGTCTCGCTACGCGCAGCCTGGAATGACAGGCCAGGATCATGTAACGCCCGTCGTCCAAACAGATAGGTTGCAAAAAGACTAACCAAGGTTCCAGCAAGCGCCACGGCCGCAGAATGAAAAACGAAGGCGCCGCCGCCAATAAAAATCAGCGCCAGCAAATTCTTTACGAAAACAAGCTGGCCATAAACATGATCATCGAACCGCGCACGCGCTAATGCGGTTGAATAATCAAATAATCCATTCGCCGCCGCCAACAATAAAGCGAGCAGAATCAAATTTGATTCAAAATTAAGAGAAGGGCCGGTAAGCGCATATAAGCCCGCCAACGCAAAAAGGGCGATCGTAATAATAATGAAAGAAACGGCAAGCGTTGCGCGTATTTCCGGCGCGCTATTTCTTGTACGTGTCGAGTAAAAACGCGTCGTCGAAAACTTGAGCCAATCATAAAGAGCTGTTTGGACAACAACATGGATCGCAAATGCAAGAGCGAAACGACCATATTCATCTGGACCCAAAAATTTCGCAATCAGTAATCCAATAACAAAATTGGCGCAGGTATTTGCGAAAAACGCCAGCAATATTTTCACGACGCGCGCATCTCTATAAAATGACGCATGAAACAACAGTAGCTGAAAAAAACCTGTCTCCTCACGCCTGAAGGCTCCAACGCCCGAGCGCTTGCAATTCGCGTAATGCTTCTGCGTCCCGCGGGGTTACAGTCGGAAAGTCAGGCGATGCTGTCGCAGGATCAAAATATCTCCACGACCGGGCGCATTTCTCACCGCTGGCGCGACGTGGCGCCACCGCGACGCCTGCAACCTCATTAAGGCGGAAAGCGTCGTCAGGCGCAGGAACGCTTTCAATTGTTATATCCGAAACAATGCAAATTTCGGCGAAATCAACGCCATTAAGCGCCATACGTAATTTTGGATCATTGATATAAACAATTGGAGCTGCCTCAAGAGATGAGCCGATGCGCTTTTGCGCGCGTTCGATTTCGAGCGCTCCGGTGACAACTGAACGAATAAGTCGAATTTGCTCCCATTGTTGGGCTAAGGCTGCATTACGCCAATGCGACGGCAAATCTGGAAATTGCTCCAGATGAACGCTCAATCCATCTGGATAATGCGCAAGCCAAGCTTCTTCGCAGGTAAACACAAGTATTGGCGCTAGCCAGGTTACAACACATCGAAAGATTTGTTCAATAATCGCAAGCGATGTTCGCCGTTTAAAGCTTGAGGGTGGATCACAATAAAGCGCATCCTTGCGAATATCAAAATAAAACGCCGATAGATCGCTGATCATAAAAGGCGTCACCAGGGCAATCACTTTCTTGAAATCATAGGCGGCATAAGCGGCGCGAATTTGTGCGTCCATTTCTACCAGGTTATGGAGCATGAGTCTTTCAAGGTCTCCAGCCTGTTCTATGAGCTTGTCATCGTCTTTCACATGATGTGCAAGCGTTCCAAGCATCCAACGCATTGTGTTGCGTAGTTTTCGATAAAGCTCGACAAAATTTTTGAGAATTTCTGGTCCAACACGTAAGTCATCAGCATAATCTGACGCCGCTACCCAGAGGCGTAAAATATCCGCGCCAGAATCAGAAATTACTTTTTGCGGCGCGACAACATTACCCAGTGATTTTGACATTTTACGCCCTTTTTCATCGAGCACAAAACCATGGGTGAGAACTGCGTCATAAGGCGCATATCCGCGCGCGCCACAGCTCTCTAATAATGAGGAATGAAACCAGCCGCGATGTTGATCTGATCCTTCCAGATACATCACTTCATCGCGGCCGCCTTCACGCTTTCGTTTTAATCCTGCAAGCACAGGAAACTGTTCAGGATCATTGAGTACGAACGCATGCGTTGCGCCAGAATCAAACCATACATCCAAGACGTCTGATATTTTCTCAAAATCATCTGGTTGATATTGCGGCGCAAGAAATCGCTCTTTTGCGTCTTCCTTATACCAGACGTCTGCGCCTTCTTGTTCAAACGCTTCGATTATGCGCGCATTAACAGTTGCATCAACAAGAATTTCATGAGCGCCCTTCTTCACAAAGACAGCAATTGGAACGCCCCAGGCCCGCTGACGCGACACCACCCAATCGGGACGATTCGCTATCATGCCCCGAATGCGATTTTCTCCAGCGGGCGGGGTCCATTGCGTACGAGAAATTTCATCCAACGCAAGCTCACGAAGCGTCTTGCCATCGGCAAATGGTTTATCCATTGCGATGAACCATTGTGGCGTATTTCGAAAAATGACTGGTTTTTTCGAGCGCCAAGAATGGGGATATTGATGCTTCAATCTTCCCCGGGCGATGATGGCGCCAACAGCAGCAAGCGCTGCAATCACAGCCTCATTCGCATCCCCCTTGTCGCCTTTTTCAGTGATCACCCGTTTGTTAGCAAAGCCTGGCGCTTCCGTAGTGTAAAAACCGTCTTCATCAACAGTATATGGGATATCGGTCTTAATACCGCGCGCGATCAAATCACGCTGGCTCGCCATCCAAATATCAAAATCTTCTCGACCATGACCTGGCGCAGTATGCACAAAACCTGTGCCAACATCATCTGTTACATGGTCGCCATCAAACATTGGCACATCAAAGTCATAGCCAAGATGCGCGAGCGGGTGTGCGCATATAAATTTTGCAAGCTCAGCGGCAGGCACCGTCCGCACGCGTTGATAGCCATCGACTTTTGCAGCTTTAAGCGCGTCATCTGCAAGCTTATCGGCAAAAATAAAACAATCGCCAACCTGCGCCCAATTATTTTCTGGCGCCTGGGTAATACGAAATAAGCCATAGGTTATTTTTGATGAAAAGGAGATCGCGCGATTGCCAGGCAGCGTCCACGGGGTTGTGGTCCAAATCACAATCCGCGCCTGCTCTGTTTGCGCAAGACCCTGACGAATTGGAAAGGCCACCCATACCATATCGCTGGTGTGATCTTCATATTCCACTTCTGCTTCTGCAAGAGCTGTTTTTTCAACTACGCTCCACATCACAGGCTTTGAGCCCCGATAAAGAAGCCCATTTTGGGCAAATTTCATTATTTCACGCGCAATGGTCGCTTCCGCGGCATAGGACATTGTCGCATAGGGATGATCCCACGTTCCGCCAACACCCAAGCGTTTGAATTCTTCTCTCTGCACATCGAGCCAATGTTGAGCGTAAGCACGACATTCTTTCCGAAATGCAATCATCTCATCTGGCTGAGTGAAATCTGGTTTTTTCTTGCCTTTTGCGCGATAATTTTCCTCCTCAATCTTCCACTCAATTGGCAAACCATGGCAATCCCAGCCCGGCACATAGACGCAATCTTTGCCTGTCATGCGCTGACTACGAATAACGAGATCTTTGAGAATTTTATTTAATGCATGGCCAATGTGAATATTGCCATTGGCGTAAGGGGGACCATCATGAAGGGTAAATTTTGGCCTGCCCATGGCGCTGGCGCGCAATTTTTCTTCAAGCCTAATCGACGCCCAGCGTTTCAGCGCCTCCGGCTCACGCTCCGGCAAGCCTGCACGCATTGGGAAGGCGGTTTCGGGTAAATAAAGGGACTTAGAATAATCAGGCCCTGTGGGATTATCATTCATTCGATGTGACCAGATTGGCCGGCAGGTGCGCCGGAAAGATCCGCGTCACATAAAGGATTTGCCAAAAAAGGCCAATTGGCCGTCCAATCAGAAACTTATCTTAGCCGTTTGAAAGGTCCTGCCCCAAAAAGGCCGGACAGATAAGCCCCAGCGCCCAAAACTGCAACAATCGGCGTCAAAATCAGAAACATGCTGGTTAGAAAAAAAAAGCCCAATCCGAATAGGCTGAGCAAGCCTAAGCCCACCATAAAACCGCCAAACGGCCCCAGCTTCACAAATCTGACCTGTTCCTGACCGTGAGAGACCCACAGACGCGATGCAGGACCGCCAATGGGATCCTCCCCGGGCGGGATGATCTCAATCTCTCTTCGTTCCTCGCTCATGGCGCGCTCCTCTCATTGGTTGAAGATAAGCATTGTTTTGTTCAGTGCAATGAGCCGCGCTTTAGCGACGCGCAAGAGCCTGGCGCGCGCGGGCGCTATCTTCCTGCATCTGCGCTATGAGTTCATTAATGTCATTAAATTTTGCTTCATGACGAATGAAATCATAAAAAGCGACCTCAACGTCTTTGCCGTAGAGATCACCATTAAAATCAAAAACAAATACCTCAAGAAGGGGTGCGCCATTGTCAAACGTTGGCCGACGGCCAAAACTTGCGACGCCATCATGCGTCTGCCCATCAATCACTATGGTTACGGCATAAACGCCATAGGCAAGACGATTTGAGTCATCGAGAACAAGATTAGCTGTTGGAAAGCCAAGATCACGACCGCGCTTGTCGCCATGTCGCACTATGCCACGCACAAAATAGGGGTGACCCAAGAGACTTCGCGCTAATGCAACATCACCGCGTATTAATGCATGTCGCGTTGCTGTTGATGACACAGCCTCAAGGCTTCCTGCTTCATCTTGCGTAATACGCTCAACGATTTCGACACTGAAACCTAAATGCCCACCCTCAGATTGCAAAAATTTAGCTGTGCCTTGCCGGCCTGCGCCAAAACAAAAATCATAGCCAGCGACAACTGCTGAGACGCCTAAAGTTTTTGACAAGATTGTGCGGGTAAATTCTTGTGCCGGCTGCTGACTAAAGGCTTTATCAAAACTCCAGATGATCATGCCATCTAAACCAAGCTTTGCCGCCTGAGCGGCTTTGGCGTCAGGCGGCGTCAATCGAAAAATGACATTTTTTTCTGCAAAAACATCTGCTGGATGCGGTTCAAACGTCAGCAGGGCGCATGGCCTATTTAGTTTTTTTGCTAAAATCTGCGCCCGCGCGATAACCCCGCGATGGCCACGATGCAAGCCATCAAAATTTCCAATCGCCACAACAGCGTTCTCAAGTCCTGCGGGCGCAGCTAAGGGATCGCGGGCAACAATAAAATTTATTTTTGCCAAGATCTCTGACTCGTGACTTTTAAGCTAAAGCTGGGCTTTCTGTCGATGCGCTGACAGGTCGCGGCGATTGTTCCCGACTTGGCACCATGACGAGCGCCTCGCCATCCAACACAACCTTGCCGTCTACGAGGCACTCACATTTAAGTTTCGCGCGTCGTCCTTTTTCAGACAGTTCTACAACCTCAACGATAACCGTGATGACGTCGCCAATCTTCACTGGCGCGCGAAAGTTCAGCGTCTGGGATAAATAAACTGCTCCGGGACCAGGCAGATACATGCCGATAACCGTTGAGATGAGCGAGGCTGTGTAAAGACCATGAACAATCCGCTCGCCAAAGCGCGTTTTTGACGCAAAATGGTCTGACAGATGGATTGGATTGCGATCTCCAGAAAGATCAGCAAATGCGATGACATCATCATCCATCACCGCTTTCATAAGCGTCTCACGCATGCCGACGCTCAAATCTTCGAAATAATAAATTTTAAAAGGCGTCGACATGGATATTCACCAGTTGAGTTAGCTTTGATCGTTTCATCTGCAGGATCTATTGAACGATTTATAACAGATTTACCAGAAAACTTCTCGCGCTAAAGCGTAGGGACGCGCCCCTACACATTCCATCAGGCGGGCTAGGCCTTCCGGGTCGATTGTCCCATCAGGCCGCACTAATTCCTCAGCATGCACGCCGTCGGTGATAAAGAGGCAGTCCAGCCCGGCCCGGCCGGCGCCGGCAAGATCCGTAGCCGCGCCATCGCCGATGGTTAAAACCCGCCCTGAATTGACAGGCGCTCCCTTTAGACGCGCCAATCTTTCAAAAGCAGCAGCGTAAATAGGCGCATGCGGTTTTCCAAACATGGTCACACGGCCGCCCAGACGCTCATAGCGTTGGGCAAGGGCGCCGGCGCAATAAACCATCTCATCGCCTATTGCGACAAGGACATCAGGATTAGCGCAGAGCATTTCCAATCCACGCGACGCCATTTTAGCCAAAAGATCATCATAATCTTCGGGCGTCTCGGACCTTTCGTCGACCAAGCCCGTGCAGACAATATAATCTGCTTGCCGCCAGCCGACGCGTTGAACTGACGCGCCGCGCTGATTGGCGGCGTCAAACAGGCCATTATCGCGCGCAGGGCCGAGCTGATAACAGGATTGTCCATCACGCACCGTGATTTCTTGAAGGGTTAATTCACCTGCTGACACAAGGTCATCAAAACAATCTTGCGGCAGTCCCATCGCAAGCAGCTGACGCCGCACTTCATCGTCTGGTCGCGACGCATTGGTGATCAAAACAACAAAACCGCCTTGTGCGCGAAAATGCCGCAAAGCATCGGCGGCGCGAGGAAAATGTCGTTGTCCATCTATCAGAACGCCCCAAACGTCTGAAAGGATGGCGTCATAGCGCGCCGCGATGCTTTCGAGACCATCAATCATGGCGATATCGGACGACATTTGCCTGGACGAAGTCACAACGACGCCTCAGAGGTAACGCGCGCAGCGCTGCCGAAAGCGCTCATATGCTGGGCGTTTTCTTTTGCGCCCGTCAGCTGGCGCAAAACGGCTTGTGTAAAAAAAAAGCGCCTGCCCGAAAAGGCCTTATAGACATCTTTCACATGGTTCAGACGAATGTTGATCTTTTTTCCTATTGGCGGAGTATTGGCGCAGGTCATTAACTTCAAGCCTTAGAGAGCAATGCATGGATAGATCGGCGCCTGACGCTCCTCTTCACAATGGATGGCGGAAATGATCCTTATTGTGTAGAGAGCCCAGCAGGCAAGAGCCCCTTCAAACTCATGGCGCACGCCCTCTTGCAACTCTGTTCCGGAGCCCTCCCATGATTTCAAAACTCAAACGCAGTGTCCTGGCAATGCCAGGCTCAAATGCCCGAGCGCTTGAAAAGGGTAAAAGTCTCGCCGCGGACGTTTTGATGTTCGAACTTGAAGACGGCGTCGCGGAAGCGGCGAAAGAGACTGCGCGGCAACAGGTTGCGGATGCAGTGCGCGGCGGTGGCTACGGGGCCCGCCAGATTGTCGTGCGCGTCAATGCTTATGGTTCGCAGTGGTATCAGGCGGACATTGACGCAATCGCGCCAACAGGCCCGGACGCCATCGTCATTCCCAAGGTCTCCTCGCGAGATGACGTCTTGCGCGCTGCAGCTGATATTGCAGCTGCTGGAGCCCCCAAGAAAACGCGGCTTTGGGCAATGATTGAAACTCCGCGGGCAATTTTCGATATCGAAAAAATCGCCAGTGCCGCGGATGACGCCGCCACGCCGCTGGAGGTGTTGGTGCTTGGTCCCAATGACATAGCGAAATCAACACGTGCGCGGCTGACGCCTGAGCGGACGCCACTACTTTCCTGGCTATCGGCCGGGGTCTTGGCGGCGCGTGTGCACGACATTGAAATTATCGATGGTATTTATAATGATTTCAATGATGAAGAAGGGTTACGGCGACAAGCTGAACAGGGACGAGACATGGGGTTTGACGGCAAAATGTTGATCCACCCAAGTCAGATCGGGCCTGTCAATCAAATTTTTGCGCCCAGCCAGCAAGAAATTGATTTCGCAAGAAAGATTCTCGCTATTTTTGATTTGCCTGAGAATGCCAAGAAAGGCGTCGTGCAGATTGACGGCACAATGGTCGAGCGTCTTCATCTCGACGTAGCGCGTCGCACGCTCGCTTTAATGGATGCGGCCGGTTAGAGAACAGCCCGCCAACCCAAATTTGGAAATAGATCAAATTATGTTTTCTTGGGCTCTTGAGCTCATTTATAAATGAACGTCTTCGGGGAGAAAAAATGAGCGAGCCGGAAATTGAGCAAAAAGACCCTTCGCGGCTGGCTCAAAACTCCAAACTGGCCACATTGCAGAAAGACTCTGCACAAAAACCGCGCGCACCGCGCCGGCTCTTTGTAAAGTTTATTCTCGCACTCCTCTTTCTGATTGCCTGCGCAGGCGCTGTGCTTTACGCAACATTTATTTTCAGAGACAAGGATGAGCGCATCAATCTTGCTGCAACTCTCATGGAGAGCAAGTTTCGCAACATACAGGCCTATGGCGATACAGTAAGAAATCTTTTCAATGCACCTCAATCTGAGGCGCTACAAACATCAAATCTTTCTGAACAATCAAAACATGTACGCGCTGAAGAGATAGAAGCGTCCAACACTACCCCTCAAAACCTTCCCTCAACTGTCGCAGAGCAAAAAGAAAATTCAATATCTTCGGATGCGCTCACACGACTTGGCGAAAAGATTGAAGTTGTTACTGAACTTGCACGCAAAGCCCTCAAGACTGCGGAAGAAAACGCGCGTCAGGGCCATGAAGACGTAAAATCTACTACCAGCATACAAGAGTTTAGTCCGACAGAATTAATTGCCGCGCTTGAAGGTCGTATTGACGCGCTTGATGACGAATTAAAAGTTCTTAGACAAAAACTCGACGCGCCAAAGAATGAGAATCGCGCGGCGGCGGAAATGACCAGACAAAGCGACGGTGACGGCGGTTCAGCAGCGACGGTTGTAATCGCCTTTGCCTTAGAAAAAGAACTTGAGGCCGGTCATCCCTATATCGATGAAGTAACGGCGCTAACCAAGCTTGGCATTGATCCAGCAACCGTCAGCGCGCTCACGCCCTCAGCTGAAACAGGCGCCCCGACGGGCGCAAAACTTCATGAGCTGTTTGTCCCGATAGCAAAAAAAATCCGAGATCATCAAGCTCATCCAACTGATCTGACAGGCCATCTATTGCATGGCGCAAGTAAACTTGTGCGCGTGCGTCCAATTGGCCAATCAGAACTTGATACGCTTGAGGGCAAGCTTGACCATATTGAATCCGCGCTCAGTCACGATCAATTTGAAAAATCTTTGAGTGTTTTTCTATCTCTGCCTGAAGAAGCGCAAGCTGAGGCCGGCGAGGTTGCTGATATGCTGAAGCAACGGGCGCAGGCCGCAAAAGCTGCTCATGATTTATTACATAACGCTATCGCCGCCTTAGGCGGCGGTAAAAAATAAGAAAGCGACAGCCATGCTGTTTCTATTAGTTTTTATTTTACTTCTCGCTATCGCCGCTTACGGTCTGGAATGGTTGATTCAGCAACCTGGATCGTTGATCTTGGAATTTGCCGGTCATCATTTAGAAGCCTCCATTCCCGTTGCTGTGGGTGGCCTTTTGTTGATTATTGCCAGCATTATTATACTTTGGGCAGTTATTGTTGCGCTAATAAAACTGCCGCGTCGCATGATTGGCGGCACGCGTGAGCGTCGACGTGAGCGTGGTCTTGATGTTTTATCGCAGGGTCTTGTCGCCGTTGGTTCGGAGGACGTTGCACGCGCGAAAAAAGCGGCGCAACTCGCGCAAAGACTTTTACCAGACGAACCACTGACAAAAATGCTGACAGCGCAAGCGGCGCAACTTTCAGGTGATTTACACACGGCGGCAAAAGTTTTTCATCAGATGACGCTTCAGGCCGAAACAAAATTATTAGGTCTGCGCGGTCTTCACATTGAAGCAAAAAGAAGAGCGGATAAAGAAGCGGCGCATCAGTTTGCAAATGCCGCCCATGAAATTGCGCCTGTGCCTTGGGCAGGCGGCGCTCTCCTTGAATATCACGCGGCACATGGCGAGTGGGAAAAAGCCCGCGCCAGCGTCGAAGCCAGTTTGCAAGCCAAAGCCATCGATCTTGATACGGCGCAAAAACATAGAGCCGTCATTGAAACCGCTTTGGCGATGGAACAGGAAAAGTCGCATCCTCATGAGGCGCTCCATTTAGCGCGGCTGGCGCTTAAGCGTCGTCCAACCTTCCCTCCTGCAGCAGCTGTTGCGTTTCGCGTTCTCATGCGTCACGGCGATGTGACACAGGCTTTAAAACTTATAGAAGGCGTTTGGAGCAAGGCGCCACAAGCTGAATTGGGCGCGCTTTATTTTGACGCCTTGTCGCGCGAACCTGACAGCGCCCGCATCAACAAAATTGAAAAATTAGTCCGATTAGCGCCACGAGCGCCCGAGAGTCTTCATCTTCTCGCCCGCGCCGCCCTCTCTGTGCGAGATATCAGCCAAGCCCGCGCTGCAATCGCGCCCTTAGTCGCTGAAGGACAAAATCCAACAGTTCATACATGTCTACTGATGGCTGAAATTGAAGAGGCTCAAAATGGCGCCGGCGGCGGGGTTCGCGAGTGGCTCGCGAAGGGCGCGCAAGCGCCGCGTGATCCAGTCTGGATTGCTGAAGCCGTCATCGCCAAACATTGGTTGCCGGTATCCCCAGTAACCGGCAGGCTTGACGCTTTTGAGTGGAAAACGCCGCCAGACACATTGCATCCTTATGTTGAGACGAGTGAGCATGCCGCTGAGGCTGACGCCATGTTATCCACTCCAGAAGGTCTAGAGACAACTTAATCAACTTAAGTTTTTTGACGATTTCGATCTGCGCGTCTGATGCGGACATAAAGGGCTCCTTCGCCGCCATGATGACGCGCGGCCTCTCCAAAGCCAATCACCACATCTCGTAATTGCGGCGCTTCTAGCCATATGGGTACGACACGCCGCAACACCCCGCCTTCCTCACGGGATAGCCCTTTACCTGTCACGACGATAACAACGCGTGCGCCATCTTGTTGTGCGCGTCTTAAAAAAGAGGCGAGCGCACGTTGTGCTTCATCTTGGCGCAAGCCATGCAAATCAAGCTTAGCGTCAACATCCAATCGACCGCGTCTGATTTTTGCATGTGTGCGATGATCAATCTCACTGATTGGCGTGAGAGGTTTGACAGTGATGTGTTTTTCAACCGTCGCCGCGGGCGTGGATAGTGGTCTCTTAACAATAGTTTTTTGTTCTTCCCCGTCATCTTGAGAGAGCTGATCATTTCGCGTTTGCGTGCGAATTGGGCGCACATCCGCCGTCACTACGCTCCAAAGTTCGCTTTCCGCTTTGGATAAACGGCGAGAATATCGGCGTTTTCCCTCGTCCATCATCGCGCGCTTTCTACTGGCAGGAAAACGACAAAGTCCGCTTCATGTCGAATTTGGCCCGCGCGCTGTCCAGCTTGAGGACCAGCGCCAAAAAAAAGATCTGCGCGCGCAGAACCAATGATGGCTGATCCAGTATCTTGGGCAATCATTAATCGCTCGAAGGTCGTCTCTTTTGCGCCTTGCCAGGGAATGCGCCCTGAAATCCAAAATGGTAGGCCATAGCACCAGATACCTCGATCAACCGCAATTGAGCGCAATGGCGTCAATGGACAGTTTTCGCCGCCTATTGGCCCAAGCTGCCGCTCTAATGAGTGGTCAATAGAAAAAAATATATAGGAGCGATTTTCTTGCATCAGTAAACGACCTGGCGCGCCAGGGTCGACACCCATAGTACGCAGTGTCGATTTTAACAATTCAAGAGTCATCTCTTTTGAGGAGATGAGGCCTTTTTCAATTAATCTTTTGCCTATTGACGTATAGGGCCAACCATTTCGTCCATCATATGTCAGTGTCAGAATTTTATCGTTTTCTAATCGCAAACGCGCTGAGCCTTGCACCTGCATCAGAAATAATTCAACAGGATCGTGAACATAAGCGAGCGGGATCGCGTTGGTTGCCGTAGTGTCTTCTTCGATTCTGCGGCGATCTGGATAAGGCGCCAGTGCGCCATTTTCTAATCGCCTAGCGCTGGTTAAGACCTCACCGCAAACTGAATGAATTGGCGTCTCATTCAAAGTGACGAGATCAGGCGGTCGCGATAAAATTGGCGTGTTAAAGTTGCGCGAAGGCGTCAGTCTCGCGTCTATTTCAGGTTCATAATAGGCTGTTAAAAAACCAGGCGTCGCCACTCGAAAAGGTTGAAACCATTGCGTGAAAAAATCTTTAGGCGACAGCTGCTGCAAAAGAGCGGCGCGCGCGGCCTGATAGAGTCCTGGAAAAGGCTCACAAGCACTTCTTTGTTGCGGCGCGCCTGCAAGCAATCTTTGCGCTGAACGTCGAAAAACCCGCAAAGCCTCGTCTAGATCATCTTCTCCAAAACCCCTTATCGTCTCAATAGCGATGGGTGAGAGCGGTAAGGATGCGCGCACAATGTTTATTGTGCGGGATGTGTCGCAATAAGTTTCCAATTAGGATCGCTCGCGCGAGGATCGCGCGCAAAGGTCCATACTTCAATGACGGGAACGGTGCGACCACCATCTATGGTGTCGCCGTTCTTATCTCGACGCACGCTCATCAATCGCGCTTCATATCGAACGCTAATTTCAACGCCTTTGGCAAGCGCCCTCGCGGTCTCAATCTTTGCGACATCAATTGCAACCACCGCTGTTTCGAGCGTTTCGCCTTGTTGTTCTCGCTTTGATATTTCTTGAGAAAAAACATCAAATGTCTCATTAGAAAGTAGCGATCGTAGCGTATCGCGATCGCCTTTGGCGAAAGCAGCAATGATGATTTCATAGGCCCGACGTGCGCCATCAATAAATTCAACGCCATCAAAATTGGTGTCCGCCTTAGCGATATCATCAAGTCCATTCCAAACCGGACTATCTTTTTCGGCAAGGCCTTCCCAACGCCGCGCCGCCTCGCGCACAGGCTTCTGAGCAGGCCCAATGGTCGCCTGCGGCATGGGCGAACTATAAGAAGTTTGGAAATGTCCTGAAGGGGGCGTGTCGCGATCTACGCGCACGCCAAGAACCGATCTCAGCTTCCAGCAGATGAAAACCGCAAGGGCTGCAAAAATAACCATTGCCGGATCTAAAAATTCGCCCGTCGGCGCCATGTGGTGCTCTCCTGATGAGATATTCCTAATTTTCTATTTCGTCGGCTATCATGTCGACCTTTACGTGTCACGAATCAAGGGCTGGACGGATCGACGCAGTCTCTTGGAAAGTAATGAGGCTGATGAAAGGCAAAAATCTTGCGCTGATGCTAATTGGTTGGATTTCCTCGGAAATTCTTCTTTTTTACCTCGTTCTGCATGCTTTAGGGTTTTTTCTAACCCTGGCCTTGGGTCTGTTGACATCGTTGATCGGTTTGACGGATCTCAAGAAGTTACTCAACTTCCTGAAAATAAATAAAAATATAAAAATTAGCCGAGAGGATGCGCGTCTTGACGGCGCACTTCAGGCGTTTGCAAGCGTTCTTTTAATTTTACCGGGATTTGTCTCAGATCTTCTTGGATTGGCTCTCAAAACGCCCTCCATTCGAGCAAAAGTCGTCAAAAAATACCGTCAACCTTCAAAAGAGAGCGACCCACGTCACATTGATCTCTCTCCGCAAGACTGGAAAACCATCACAGGATCCAGAGGATCAGCGCCGCCTCATCGGGGCCAATGAGGTGCGCCATCGCTTGTTCGACCATAAGAGACGTGTTACCGGGGCGCGACGTCACCGGAAAATTGTCTGAGAGAGACCAAAAATGACTGACACGACGAGCAATGGCGCCCAAAACGCTCAAGAAGGCGCTCCTGCCCTCAACGCTTTAGTTCAATATTTAAAAGATTTTTCGTTTGAAAATCCAAATGCGCCGCGTTCACTCGGCCCACAAGAAAAATCACCCAACATTACATTGCAAGTCAATGTTAACGCTCAGCAAATTTCTGAAACGGATTTTGCCGTCTCCCTACTGGTCGACGCGAAAGCAGGCGAAGGCGAAGGCTTACTCTTCAAGCTGGATTTGGAATATGGCGGCGTTTTCCGTCTGATTAATATTCCAAAGGACCAAGTTCATCCGATCGTAATGATCGAATGCCCGCGCCTGCTTTTTCCTTTTGTTCGTCAAATCGTCGCGAATGCGACCCGCGATGGCGGATTTCCGCCCCTTTATATCGATCCAATCGATTTCGTTGCGCTCTATCAGCAAAAGCTTGCTGAGTCTGGCGCAGCAGGGGCCGATATTACAAAAGCAAATTAATTTATTGATGAACCGGCCTGCGCGTCACGCCGGTTCATCAACATTCTTTTGATATCGCAACCAGACCGGGTTTTTTGACAAATCCGAAATATATTTCTGGTGGGCCGCAAATTCTTCCGCAGTTAACCGACTTTGAAGAGGCGTTGGGCGCGACGTCAATAACTGTGTCTTTTGTTTTTGACGCGTAACGCTTGCGGCTTGCAATGATAAAGCCGCCTGTCGCCCGCCGCATAGCTCTGCGTAAACCTCAGCAAGAAGACCGGCATCTAGTAAAGCGCCATGTTTTTCACGACGCGAACTATCAATGCCAAAGCGTTGGCATAAGGCGTCAAGCGAGGCCGGACTACCTGGATTCAGTCGACGCGCCATCGCAAGCGTGTCGATAATGCGCGCGTTTTCTAATGGCGGGTGACTGAGTAAGGAAAATTCTGCGTTAAGAAATCGAACGTCAAATTCTGCATTATGCGCAATGAGGGGTGAATCTTCAATAAAATCGATGAATTGGGCAGCTATTTCAGAGAAAATTTTCTGGCTACTGAGAAAGTCAGTGGAAAGACCATGAACGCGGTAAGCCTCCTCTGGCATATCGCGTTGTGGATTTATATAGACATGAAAGACGCGACCCGTTGGAATGAGATTGGATATTTCCACCGCGCCTATTTCAACAACCCGATGACCATCAGAAGGATCAAGACCTGTTGTCTCGGTATCGAAAACGATTTCACGCATTCACTTTTCCATTTTTTTCGTCGCGGCTATTTTTTAATTGATTTAAGATATCATGTACTTGCTGGCGCGCCGCCTCTAGACCCTTGTCAGTATCAATAATATAATCTGCACGCGCATATTTGAGCTGGTCGTCGAATTGTTTTGCTTTAATTGCGTTAAATTTCTGCTGCGTCATTCCCGGACGCGCTAAAACTCGGGCCGCCTGATTTTCTGGCGATGCGGCAACGACAATAATGACGTCAACACTTTTGTCGGCGCCAGTTTCAAATAACAATGGTATGTCATAGACAATAATGCGCTCGCCTCTTTCGATGCATGTTTTGAGAAAATTTTCGCGCTCTTGCCAAACCAGTGGATGAACAATCTGTTCAAGATTTTTTAGTGCTTTTGCATTATTCAACACAGCTTCGGCCAGTTTATTACGATTAACCACGCCATTTTCAACAACGCCGGGAAAAGTATTTTCAATTGGCTTAACAGCTGCGCCGCTATAGAGATCGTGAACGATCTGGTCAGAATCAAGAACAGAAATGCCTTCTTCGCGAAACAGTTGGGCGGTCGTTGATTTTCCCATTCCAATCGAACCCGTCAGGCCGATACAAAGAGGTTTTGACACATTCATTTACTCAACAAACCTTCAACTCTTAGCGTTTCCAACAATGATAAGAGCGGCATGCCCATGATAGTCCAATGATCACCCGAAATGTCAGAAAATAGCTGAGCGCCCAATCCTTCAATTTGATATCCGCCTGCAGTGGTCAATACCTTATCGCCCATATGCAAAAGATAGGTTTCGATGAAGTTTTCTGACAATTTTCTTACTGTCAAATCAGCATGAGATATGTTTTCGAAAATTATTTTTCCGTTTCGCATAAGCGTTATCGCGCTATGCAAACGATGACGTCGCCCTGACAAAAATAATAATAAGGTGCGCGCTTGTTCTTTATCCTGCGGCTTTCCAAAAATACGCCCATCACAACTTGCGACTTGATCAGCCCCAAGAACCAGTCGATGCGCATATTGATTGGATAGTTTCATCGCTTTTGCGCTTGCCAAGGTTCGTGCGACCTCATCAGGGCTTGCCTTGCCTAAATCGCGTTCTATTTCCCGTTCATCAACACCCGCGCCAATAGCCTCATAGGGAATTCCTGCGTCAGATAAAATTTTTTGTCGCGCGGCGCTTGTTGAGGCGAGGATCATTGGTTCTTCGACGTGCCACAAGGATTTGAGATTATCTGTCCCCATCGCGATCCTCCTTTCACAGGCTCTCTTGTTAAGTCGAATAGTGGGGATAGGTCACGTTACTTTGAGTGTGCATTTTTAACTACAGCTCATAACTCGGCATCTTCTTCAACAGGAATTAGCCTGTTTAGGTTTTAATAGCTCTGCGAATGAACTTGACTCATTAAGACATCATCCACAGGTAATGACTTTAAAAAACATTTGTAAGATTTTGTTTTATAATGATTTTATTATTTTACCCATTATTTTTAAACTGACTTTCCTATTTATTGTTTTACGTTCTAGATGTTGAAAGCCTGTTAATTGGCCAGAACCATAGTCTTCAGCGCGTCATAAAAACTAAAATAAATTCTTTAAATAAGATTTTTTATTTTTTGTATTTCAGGCTACTGGCCAATCACACAATTTTTTGGAGATCAAAGAATATGCCTGAGGAAAAATTGCTGATCTCCACCTTGCGTGGTCAACATACGCCTATTCCGCCTCTTTGGCTGATGCGTCAGGCTGGCCGATATCTGCCTGAATATCGCGCCTTGAGAGCTAAAGCTAAAAGCTTTCTTGATTTTTGTTATACGCCCAAAATTGCTGCTGAAGTGACGCTTCAACCTATTCGACGATTTCATTTTGATGCGGCAATAATATTTTCTGACATATTAGTAATCCCAGACGCGATGGGGCAAAAAGTCTCTTTTGAAACTGGTTCAGGTCCAAAACTAGACCCCATAACAAGTGCAGAGGAAATCAATCAGCTGGGCTCTTTTGATCTTGAAAAACTCTCGCCTGTTTTTGAGGCGCTAGAACTCGTGAAAGCAGCGCTGCCGCCAGATGTAACGTTAATTGGTTTTTGCGGCGCTCCTTGGACAGTCGCTAGTTATATGATTGCCGGACATGGAACGCCTGATCAAGCGCCAGCGCGGTTATTTGCTTTTCAACATCCTCAAGCTTTTGAAAGATTGATAGAAAGGCTGATTGATGCATCCGTAAAATATCTCATTCGTCAAATCGACGCTGGCGCAGAGGTTCTACAGATTTTTGACAGCTGGGCCGGTGTCTTGCCCGCGCATGAATTTCAAAGCTGGTCAGCAGGCCCGATTGGACGCATTATTGCAGCAGTGAAGGCGCAGCGACCTCATACGCCGATTATCGCCTTTGTTCGCGGCGCGGATACGCAGCTGCCACAATTAACCACGACCCTAGCAGCCGACGCTTATGGTCTTGATACGGCAATTGACCCAGCATGGGCAGTGGCGAATACGGACTCATCTGTCGTTTTACAAGGCAATCTCGACCCTCTCGCCTTAGTTGCTGGCGGGCCGGCGCTTGAGCGTGAAATCGATGGGGTCCTTAATGCTTTCACTGGCCGACGTCATATTTTCAATCTCGGACATGGAATTTTGCAGCAGACGCCGATTGAACATGTCGAAAAACTAGTCTCTCTCGTGCGTCAAAAACAAGTCTAGGGAATCGCAACATGTATCTTTGGATCAAGGCGTTACATGTCATCGCTATTATTTCCTGGATGGCGGGACTACTCTATCTCCCGAGGCTTTTTGTCTATCATGCTGAGACTCCGCCTGGTCCACAGTCAGAAACCTTTAAAGTTATGGAACGTCGGCTCTATCGCTTTATCATGACGCCGGCCATGACGATTGCCTGGATAACGGGTGTTTTTTTGGCTTTTGACAGTGGCGCATTTCACCAGGGGTGGTTTCATGTCAAAGGGCTCCTCGTTTTAGCCATGAGCGGCGCGCATATATTTGATGGTTTTCTTCAGCGGCGCTTTGCACGAGATGCAAATATCCATAGCGCCCGCTATTACCGTTTCCTCAATGAGCTCCCAACACTGCTGATGATTGGCATTGTTATTCTTGTCATTGTGAAGCCCTTTTAGACGGCCTCGCAGGCTCTTGCGCACGCTTAAAAAAACGTATATCAAATTAGTCCTTACCCGAAGGCAGATCGTCGTTTAACGACCGCCGCTTTATTTTGTCGGCGTCCGGGAACTCTAACTTCCTTTCTCCTGCCCCCCCACCACTTTTGTCGCCGAAGGCCCTAATGCGGGAAATTAAACTTTCGGACTTGAAGTCCAAGTCCGCCGCCGAACTTCTTACTTTCGCTGAAGAGCATGAAGTTGAAAACGCTTCCCTGCTGAGAAAGCAGGAATTGCTTTTTGCCATCTTGAAACAATTTGCTAGTCGCGATGTTGAAATCATCGGTGAAGGCGTTGTTGAAGTTCTGCTCGATGGCTTTGGTTTTTTGCGTTCTTCTGACGCCAATTATCTTGCGGGACCAGACGATATTTACGTCTCACCGTCACAGATCAGAAAATTTGGCTTACGCACGGGTGATACCGTTGAAGGCATGATCCGCAGCCCGAAGGAAGGGGAGCGCTATTTTGCACTTCTGAAGGTCAATACAATTAATTTTGAAGACCCAGAAAAGGTTCGCCACAAAGTACCTTTTGATAATTTGACGCCACTTTATCCAGATGAACGTTTAAAACTGGAAATTGACGATCCAACCCGCAAAGATCTTTCTTCACGCATCATTGATCTTGTGGCCCCAATCGGTAAAGGCCAACGGGCGCTTGTTGTAGCCCCGCCGCGCACTGGTAAAACAGTTTTGCTGCAAAATATCGCGCAATCTATCACGACCAATCATCCAGAATGTTATTTGATTGTGTTGTTGATTGATGAACGTCCGGAAGAAGTAACGGATATGCAGCGATCAGTTCGTGGTGAAGTTGTCTCTTCTACCTTTGATGAGCCAGCGGTGCGACACGTACAGGTTGCAGAGATGGTGATTGAGAAGGCAAAGCGCCTTGTTGAACATCGACGTGATGTTGTAATCCTGTTGGATTCAATCACGCGTCTGGGACGCGCTTATAATACAGTTGTGCCGTCTTCAGGTAAGGTTTTGACTGGCGGCGTTGACGCTAATGCTCTGCAAAGACCCAAGCGTTTCTTTGGCGCGGCGCGAAATATTGAAGAAGGCGGATCGCTCACAATTATCGCTACGGCCTTGATCGATACCGGCTCGCGCATGGATGAAGTCATTTTCGAAGAGTTCAAAGGAACCGGCAACAGCGAAATTATTCTGGATCGCAAGGTTGCAGATAAGCGCGTCTTCCCTGCTCTTGATATCACTCGGTCAGGCACACGTAAGGAAGATCTGCTCGTCGCGCCTGAGATCCTTAAGAAAATGTACGTCCTGCGTCGTATTCTTAATCCGATGGGCACAGTTGACGCGATCGAATTCTTGCTCGGCAAATTGCGCGAAACCCCTAAAGGCAATCAGGCCTTCTTTGATTCAATGAATACCTGAGCCAGCTTTTTTCGCTGGCGCTGGAGCCCGCGATGTTTGAAAATTTCGCTAATGTTTGGACAATCATTGGAAGCGCTGACGACGTAAAGCGTGACAAGCCTCACGCGTTGCGTGTTGCGGGCGAACGCATCGTCTTATTTCGGGATGAAAATAATCTTCCTGTCGCACTCATTGATCAATGCCCCCATCGTGGCGTAGCGCTGTCGCTAGGACGCGTTACGCAAGGTCAGCTTGAATGCCCCTTTCATGGTTGGCGTTTTACTGGCGCTGGTCATAATTGTGGCGTGCCTTGGAATCCTGACGCTAAACTTGAATATCTAAACGCCCTCGCGCTTCCAGTCCGTCAAGCGCATGGCTTGCTTTGGCTTTATACGGGATTTTCCCCACAGGACGCGCCGATCATTCCTGACACATTCTGCGCGCCTCATATTGTGATTTGTAAGCAGGAGACAATTTGGCGCGCTCATTGGTCCCGCGTGATGGAAAACATGCTTGATATGCCGCATCTGCCCTTTGTTCATCGGCGAAGCATCGGTAAGGATCTTTATCGTTTGCTTGGCAAACGTATGGACGTCGCTTGGCTGGAAAGACCCTATGGCGCTCGCATTGAAGGAGCGATTGATGGCGCGCCACGTCCAGGGGCGCTTGAATATCGTTTTCCTAATGCGATGGAACTATTGATTGATCCACCATCAAAAGTCTTTCGTTTAATGGCGATTTGTTTGCCTCAAGACGAGACGACAACGAAGCTGATTTTACTCACCATTAGAGATTTTGCGCGCGCCTCCTTATTAAACCCAGCTTTTCGTTGGATGAACCGACGCATCGCGCGAGAAGATCAGGCGGTGATTGAGTCTTCTCAACCGATGGAAGTTCCCCCGCCAGCTCTCGAAGCCTCAGTCAGGACGGATGCGCCAACACTCGCTTTTCGTCGCATTTATCGGCAAAGTTTAAAGGGCAGTTCCGTTATGCGGCCTGAGAGGGTTGCAGCGTCCTAATTTAGGATTGGCATGCGCGAAGATACAATTTTTGCTCTTGGAACTGGTGCAGGACGCGCGGCAATAGCGATTATCCGTCTCTCTGGCGAAGCCGTCAGCAGCATTCTTGTTAATTTTGCTGGCGGTATTCCAGAACCGCGTGAGACGCGCCTTGCGTCACTGCGTGATCCTCTGAACGATGAGATTCTTGACAGAGGCATTATTTTTTTTGTTCCCGGACCCAACTCGCCAACTGGCGAAGATTATGCCGAGCTTCAATGTCACGGCGGACGCGCCATCGTCAGCGCTTTGCTTGCGGCTCTATCACGACAACAGCATGTCAGAATGGCTGAGCCCGGTGAATTTGTGCGCCGGGGGTTCGCCAACGGAAAATTAGATCTTTCGCAAGCAGAAGGATTGGCAGACCTAATTGACGCCGAGACGCAAAGCCAACGTCGACAAGCGTTGCGTCTGTCAGGCGGCGTTTTAAGACGCAAGGTGGAGGC
>DAIRFH010000095.1:0-6660 GCA_036795145.1 Methylocystis sp.
AATATATATGAATGAATTCATTGAAATTATTTAATCTCTATTAAAAGTAGTGATGATAACAAACCTCGCAATGCTCTGCGAGAGCCTGGTCGCACGTTCTAATCCTGCCGTCCACGTTATAAGTAGTAAAGCTGTGAACGTTAATAGCTGAAACACATATCTTAAAACTATTGACAACCCATTGGGTTATAAAAGAAAATCAAAAAATGCAGATTAGGCCTATTAACGTGCATAGCGGGAAGGGTGGCTGAGTGGTCTAAAGCACTCGTCTACTAAACGAGCGTAGAGAAATCTACCGTGGGTTCGAATCCCACTCCTTCCGCCAGAATTGCTCCGAAAGTTTTTGAATAATTTTAATAAATCGCTGTATAAGAGCTGATGAGGGACACAATTTCATCAGCAGTGCTCTTCATGAGATTATCAGCAACTAGCTGCGGAAATCTTAATGCTATTGAGAAGTTTAGTGCTATCTCAATCAGGTAAGCTCAATGCTCGCTGTTTGGCAAGCGCCCATGTCTTAAACTATTATTCAACTGTATCTCTATTTGGAAGCAGTCAAAACGACAGAGTATGTATTTATTATAAATTTGATGTAAACTGAATCACAGAGGTATTTTGGATCAAATTCATAAATCCATTACAAAATAAGCCCGTCAATTTAGTCTATTTCTTCACTTCCATTTGAGCTGATTGCAAAATTATATTGATCTTATACGGTTAATTTAATTAATGTGAATTTAAATCTTTCCAGCTCTTGTAAACTCTTGTCGCAGCGACCGTTCGCCGCTATCAAATTTCTAGTAATTATTTTTCATTATCGCAATCTATCTCAGCTGAAGCGCTTAATTAAGGTGATCGAAGACGTAAAGTCTGTGAAAATGAGTAATGTAATGATTAGAAACAATAGAATGTTCAGTCTCAGATTTACAATCGGAACAATTGTAACATTTCTCATCCTATCGGTTTCAGGCCTTACTCTGGCAATTACTTATTTTGGAGGCATGGAGTCTATTCATTCACTATCTAAAATTTTTACCAGACAAATAGGTAAAGGCATTGCCAACAACATTGATCATTTATTCAAGGCTGCGGAGGAATCAGGAAATATCGCGTCATTTTCTATTGGAGCAGGCATCGTTAATCCAAACAACGAAGGCGCTGCAATTCAATTGGCAAATTTTGTTTTATCGCAGAATACTAATATTTCGTCAGTAGATATAGCAACGCCCGATGGATCAAAATATAAGGCATCCAGAGAAATCAACGGATCTGTCTTAAAAAGATCCGACGTTAGAACAAAAGATAGTGTAATTAGAAAATATTACTCAGATGATATTAGTTTATTAAAGAAAAACAAAAATACCATTTCTACCCTCGAAGCTGGATATGACGCCAGGACAAGGCCCTGGTTTAAGAAAGCGGTAGATTCAGGAAAAAGTTCATGGACTGACATATACGTATCAGGCTCAGAAAAACAGTTTGTCTATTCGTTCACCAAGCCTGTTTATGATCAAAAAGGTCAACTATTGGCAGTCGTAGCGATTGACTTACAAGTCACCGCATTGTCTCAATTCCTCACGGAGATAAATCTATTTGATCATGCGAAGTCATTTATTCTGAATGACCAGAAACAGATTATTGCATATCCATCACTAACGATGCTCGAGTTGGAAGAAACGCGCACTCTTGCTGATGGCCGCAAAGAAAAAACTTATAAATTATATACTCCTGACAATTTTCCTGATCACAATCTTCAACGCGCCATGAAGGCGTATGAGTCAGATCACGCTAGTTTTTTTGAATTTACGGGTGACGATAAGGGAAGATGGCTAGGTCTTGTAGAAAGCTACCCATATCTTGGCGGGATGAATTTTCTGTTTGGCGTCTATTTTCCTGAGTCATCAATAATGGCGGGTGTTTATAGAAACACCCTGTATATCTTTTCAGCTTCATCGTTTTTATTGATTATTTCGATACTGTTTGGAAATTATTTTGCACAAAAAATATCCACTGAACTCTCGATTCTGAGTAAGGATGTAGAGAGAGCTGGTCGACTAGATATCGAGGATAAAAATCCAACTAATAGTCGTATTATTGAAATTGATAGCATGGATAGTTCTATTGCCAGAATGAAGGTTTCACTTAAATCTTTTAAAAAATATGTTCCATTAGAGCTCGTACGGCAGCTCAACGTCCTTAGACAAGAAGCGTTTATTGGCGGTGAAAAGCAATGCCTGACTGTATTTTTCTCAGATATTGCCAACTTTACTGATATCAGCGAAGGCCTTCCTCCAGAAATTTTACTTGAACATTTAAGTGATTATTTTGATGGAATGAGCCGTGAAATTCTCTCAACAGACGGAACGCTCGACAAATATATCGGTGATTCAGTTATGGCGTTCTGGGGCGCGCCTGTTTTCCAAAAGGATCATGCCAATCGCGCCTGTCATGCTGCGCTTGCATGCAAAAGATTTACTGATGAGTTTTGTAGATATTCACTAGACAAACATAAACCAATCTTTCGAACAAGAATGGGAATTCATACCGGTGAGGTTGTCGTTGGAAATATAGGCAATCATGAACGAATGAACTACACAATTATCGGAGACTCGGTAAACCTGGCAAGCAGGCTAGAAGGACTTAACAAGCATTATAATACAAATATACTTTTGAGTGCATCCACCTATGAACTCATTAAAAATGACTTTGTCGCCAGGAAACTGGATTTAATAGCCGTGAAAGGTAGGGCAGAAGGTTTGTTAATTTACGAGCTTATCGCCAACAGCTCTGAGTCTGATAAAACTCTAGAGGATTTTCTTCATTATTATAATTTTGGCCTTGAGTGCTACCTAAAGAGATCTTGGAATGAAGCGCTTAGCGCTTTACAAACCGCGCGCTCTTTTTCTTCCTGGGAAGAAGATATTCCATCAAGAATATTAATAGAGAGGTGTCAGAAATTCCTAAGTTCACCTCCGCCACATGACTGGAACGGCATATTCAAATTTGATGAAAAATAGTATTTTTATACCATCATCCTAATAGTTTGATCTCGTCCCTCGCAAAAACCATAGATAAAAACCTCGGGTTAACGAGGTTTTTGAAGGTTTGACCAATGACGATCAGGCGCGTTTCTTCTCCTTTGACCTTGATCGGGCAAGGCTAAGAAAACAACGAAACGCTGGATTATCATTTTGCGGACGCCAGACCCCTTGATAGGCAAGCCTGTCTACGACACCACGAATAGGCCTGATGCTGACGTCGGTGTAATTTCTTGAGGCCCCGGCTTCAGTTGTAAAAGTAACGCCAAACCCAAGACCAACCAGGTTCATAACGGCGTCTCGACTCACATTGTGACGTTCAATCTTGGGATGATGCGAGACGCCGGCTTTTAACGCCAGACGATAATCATTGATGGTTGCCTCACATCCATAAGCCCCAAGGAGAATCTGCTCAGATTTTAGCATCTCCAGATCAATGACGCTTTCTTCTACAAATGGATGCGCCTGAGGCAGGGCGACAAAGAGCTTTGTCTGCCAGAAGATTTCTGAGTCAAAATCATCGCCTCCAATATCAAAATCAGAGCCAAAGGGCTTTGCATGAACGAGGGCAAAATCAATTTCACCTCGTAACATTCGTCGCAGTAACTGTGTCTTGGACTCCTGAATGATCTGGATCGTGACATACTTATAAAGACCACGATATGTTTGCAGTAGATCGCGTAAATACGCCTCAGATAGGGGCGCTTCAACGCCAATGCTGATTTCTCCCTCATTACCACATCCAGCCATGGCGGCCGCCTTCATAGCGCGATCAAATTCCGTCAGGATATTTTCTGATCGCTCCAGAAAACATTTGCCAGCTTTGGTTAATTTTATCCCGCTTGGCACGCGCTCGAATATCGAAACCCCAATACTATCTTCGAGATTTCGGATGTGCCGACTAACGACCGATTGCTGAACATTGAGCGCTCGCGCCGCAGAGGAGATACTCTTCTTTTCTGCAACCACAATGGCATATGACAAAAAGCTCAGACCCTTCATCGAGGCGACCCGATCCGTTACGCGCCATAGCCGTTCTTGATAGAACGAAGCACAATCGCTTACCTGTAATGGCTCAGCTCCAGGCAACATAAAATTAGTGTGTATAGCCGCGGATTATGTGCGCTATCGCACATTCAATATTAATATCAACAAAGTTTGACTTTAAACTAATGGTGATGAAGCAAGGTTTCTCTGCTCCCTCATTTTCTTATCTATAGTCGGCCAACCGCGCGGCGGCGCAAAGCACATCCCGTCTTTACGCGTGAACGCGCACAAATCCTTATCTTTATAATTGCTGCAAATTTGTTTTGAACTGTGACGACAGCCAAAACTATGCAACGCCATATCAAGCGGTAAAAGCGGTTTTTTATGATCAGTTATTTTTTTATTGTAGCTAGGCTTAATCCCAAATTGTTGCTTTGAATCTTACCAGGTGATGATAGAGACTTTGTTCCAGGATCGCACTCTCCATCACCACCTGATTCAGTTCGTTAAATTGCAAGCAGGGCGCAAAGAAGAAGCGCCTTAAATGGCACGCGCCCTCTTTGAACATCACGCTGAAACTCAACAGCTACCGCTGCAAGCGGTAAGGCTTCCAGTAAAACATGAGCTGCTGCTTCAAGAAACTGTCCTTGTGCTTTAACTGGATGACGGTTTACCGACTTCTTTCCAACAGTTGCAACCGAGTTTGAGCGTGTGGCGCGCGCCACGGAGGAATTCATGAGCTTGGTCATTGCTCATCTCCTTTTTCACATATGTCATGAGAGGCTCGACAGCTGTGCTGCAATCAGCCCACTGCAGAGGCCTAAAATGGAGATCTCTTAGACGGCCCGAACTACAATTGACGTCAAGCGACGGCGCTTAATGCTCAGGCTTATCAGGATCATTTGAGAGATGAAGCGCGCGAACTCATCGCTTGTCGCCTCTTAAGCGGCTTTGAAACGCCGCACCCGTCTCATCTCAGGTCCCTGATCTTCGTGAACCCAGCGACAAACGGGCCGCCCGGTCTGTGGATCTCGATGCCATCGACAAACAAGCGCTTTACGATGGCGCGCACCAAGGCGATTGCACACGCCTGTTGTGACAGGAGCGCAGTCCACACTTCTATGAGGCCAGATTTTTTTATAATGGGTGAGCTTTTTCATGGCTCATCTCCAGACTTTGGTTGTTCCAAGGTCCAGAGCACGAGCCGACAAGGCGACTTAGACTGTCACCTCGACCCAGGCTCGGGTCTCCGCACCCCGGAGGGTTGCGTTGTGTTTTGGCCAGAGGCTCACGGCTAACGCCGTGCGGCTACTGTCCGAGCTGCTACTGCCCATTGTTCCCACTTGAGTTGAAAGCCCGCAGCGATTGCCGCGAGCGAGTAGCCGTTTGATCCCTTAAGATCCGATTGTCAAGAAAAACACTGTCCATGATCGATATGGAGAGCGCTACAGTGTCCGCCTCTTGGCTGCATTCAACAAATAAGTGATCTCTTAAAGAGTCGCATCTGATTCATTCGACATTACCAATTTTCACGAAATGGCCTTACCTCAACCTCGAAACTCCAGCCTTGGCGATCCTGGATTGTTAGGTTGTAAACCGTTTCTGCGAGCGCCCTCGGCGATACAAAGAATTCGTTAGGTTTGTCTGGCATTTGTTGGCGTGTCGTCGGAATATCGACTACGCCATCAATGATTGCGAGGGCGATATGTATGCCCTTTGGCCACAAAGCCCGCGCCATAGATTCTGCAAGACTACGTTGAGCGGCCTTCGCTGGAGCAAAAGCAGCAGTATAAATACCTCCACGCCGAGAAGCTGTAGCGCCAATAAAGATGATGCAACCACTGCCTTTTGCTATCATTGCAGGTGAGACCTGTTTTGCACAAAGCAAACTACCCAGCGCATTAACCCGCCAGGCAGCCTCAAACTGCTCCGCTGTGATGGACTCAAAATCTGCGAAGACGCCACCACCTGCATTGTAGATTAAAGCGTCAACGTCACCGAGATCTGTGCGAATTTTGGAGAAGGTTGACTCTACCGACTTGCTGTCCCCAACATCACAGGAATATCCCTTTGAATTAGGGATATTGGCAGCCAGAGCGTCAACTTTAGCTTGATCGCGCGCCAGCATCGCCACGGCGTAACCTGCATCGGAAAAGCGCTGTGAAAGCGCCTGGCCATTTCCAGCGCCTACGCCTGCTATCACGGCGACGGGCCGACTGTTAGATTTGTCAGTCATCAATATTTCTTCCTCAATAAGCCACCCAAACAGGCTCAATCAGTCCTCATTATGGAGTCGGGCGACGGATAGCCGTTTTATTTTTAACCGCTTTACTACCAACCTCTAACAATCCCCACCGGTTACTCATCGCCTCAACATTGAGGTGGTCGACTGACTATTGGGTCAAACAGTTCGTTGATAGGAGTGATATTTAATGAAACCAGACAATATGAAGATGATTAAATGTGAGGAAATTATCAAATGAGCTTAAGAATTAGAATAAAAACACTGCGGTATCGTGAGAAGTCATAACGCAGTTTAGCGCTCTAAATCAGACAAATATTTTTTGTCCCGTTAGTTGCTCTCATCAGCACCTGCAGGCGGTGTCGTTTTTGATCTCGATTTCTTGCCTGAACT
>DAIRFH010000019.1:0-5341 GCA_036795145.1 Methylocystis sp.
ATTTCTGTCCATCGAATAGTTCAAACAACCCCAGTGGATGGGTTTTTTGCTACCCGTATAACTAGAGCAAAACAGCAATGACATTAAAACGTCACAACAAAATAATGTTTATTTTCATATGATTAATAAGATTAAAGCTAAAACACGCATGGATAGTCCAGACTGCAGGAATGTAAATTGTGGCAATCCCGTCAATTCGGCAAGAATATCACACTCAATCGTTTTTTACTGGGGACAATTATCACCAAAGGAGAGTGTGAAGGAGAAACAAAAAATCAGGTCAAACAAAAATTTAAAATAAAATTATTTCAATAAGATCTCTAAAGACCTCATGGGCGCGCGCGGCGCGCCCATGAGAGACGTCAGCCTCAAGGCTGAGGACGCGGCGTATCCTTGGTGCTTGCGCCCATAATTGGATATTGAACCTTGGGCTGATCGCCGGTCAACGTTCCAAGAAAGGCGACAATGGCCGAGGTTTCATCAGCCGTAAGCGTTTGGCCAAGCTGATATTTAGCCATAATCGTCACAGCATCCTCAAGTGTCCACGCCACGCCGCTGTGGAAATATGGCGGATGTAATGCGACGTTGCGCAACGGCGCGACGCGGAAAACAAAGTCATCTTCTGCTTTGCCGGTTACCTTCGAACGACCTTTATCTGTTTGGGAAATAATTTCAGGCCCTGGCTTTTGCGCCACACCGAAGGGGAAGTAGCCATTGCCGCCAATGTTTACGCCATTGTGGCAATTCGAACATCCCTTATCGATGAACAGTTTGAGGCCCTTCTTTTCCGTCTCATTTAATGCTGTCTCATCGCCATTCAAAAATTTATCGAATTTAGCGTTTGGCGTTGTCAAAGTGGCTTCAAAAGCCTCTATGGCCTTTGCCATATTATCAAAGGTCACAGGATTTGAATCAGTTGGAAAGGCTGCGCGAAAAGACGTCACATAGGCAGGAATACTCTGCATCATCTTCTCGGCGTTTGCCGACGTATTCGCCATTTCGCCAGCAGCTTGGACCGGCCCCTTGGCTTGCGCCTTTAGATCTGGCGCTCGGCCATCCCAAAACTGAGCAATGTTAAAGACAGCATTGAGAACTGTTGGCGCGCGCCTTGGACCCTTTTCCCAACCATGGCCGATTGATACTGGGCCAGCGTCTACGCCGCCTGTTGAAAGGTTATGACAGCTATTGCAGCTGATGACCTGACTTTTTGATAGGCGCGGTTCAAAAAAGAGCTGTCGACCAAGATCAATCTTAGCAGGCGTGATATCGTTGTTTTTGACAATTGAGCTCACGTTGACTGAGTCAACCGGCTTGAAAATGGCGTTGGCTTCTGTGCGCAGCTCTCCTGCCAAGGCGGAAAGCGGCAACATTAAAAAAAAGCCTGTCGAGGCGATCCAACGTCGAGACATGTTTATTCGCTCCCTATGATTGTGAATTTTTTAATACACAAAACGATCAATAACGCGCTTATGCGTGCAAGAGTTTATAGGCTGGCTATCACACTGAGCTTCATTGCGGAAGGGCTGATCTGCGCATGAAACTCGAGCGATAAAGTTAGCTTATCAAACGCCTGTTGGATAATTGGGGCTTTCACGCGTAATCGTCACATCATGCACATGGCTTTCGCGTAAGCCTGCGTTGGTTATTCTAACAAATTGAGAGCGCGCTTGAAATTCAACGACATTAGCTGCGCCGACATAGCCCATTGAGGCGCGCAATCCGCCGGCAAGCTGATAGAGAATCGGTGCAATCGGCCCACGATAGGGAACTTGTCCCTCAATGCCCTCGGGCACTAATTTCAACTGATCCTTCACATCGCCTTGAAAATAGCGCGTCGCAGAACCTGCTGTCATGGCGCCCACTGATCCCATCCCGCGATAGGATTTGAACGAACGCCCCTGATACAGAAAAACTTCTCCAGGAGATTCTTCAGCGCCGGCGAATAATGATCCAATCATGACGACATTTGCGCCAGCGGCGATCGCTTTTGCGAGATCGCCTGAATATTTGACGCCGCCATCCGCAATAACAGGCACACCCGATTTTTGCGCCTCTTCCGCAGCATCCATGATGGCGGTCAATTGTGGCACCCCAACGCCCGCGACAATTCGCGTCGTGCAAATCGAACCTGGACCAATGCCAACCTTAATAGCGTCGGCGCCGGCGTCGATTAAGGCGCGAGCCGCTTCAGATGTAGCAATATTGCCAGCGATCACCTGAACGCGGGGATATTGGCCCTTAACGCGGCAAACCTGGTCGATTACCGCCTGAGAATGTCCATGCGCCGTGTCAATCACAATACAATCGACCCCAGCGTCAATCAGTTGTAGAGCGCGCTCATAACCATGATCGCCAACTGTTGTTGCTGCAGCCACGCGAAGACGACCTTCTGCATCTTTGCAAGCGTGTGGATGCTGCGTAGCCTTTTCAATGTCCTTGACCGTCACAAGGCCAACGCAATGATAGGACTCATCAACAACAAGAAGTTTTTCTATTCGATGTTCATGGAGCAAACGTTGCGCTTCTGCTTGCTTGACGCCCTCGCGAACCGTCACGAGTTTTTTTGTCATCAATTCAGCAATTTTTTGAAAGTTATCTTGTGCAAAGCGCACATCCCTATTTGTCAGGATGCCAACAAGCTTGCCTTTAGAACCATTGGGACCGCGATCAACGACAGGAATTCCAGATATGCCATGCGTTGACATGAGCGCGAGCGCTTCGGCCAAAGTCTCATCTGGAAAGATCGTGATCGGATCAACGACCATGCCACTTTCAAATCGTTTAACTTTACGAACTTCAGCGGCTTGACTGGCCGGCGGTAAATTTTGGTGAATCACGCCAATGCCGCCAGCCTGCGCCATCGCAATGGCCATGCGGGCTTCCGTTACTGTATCCATGGCGGATGATATGATTGGAAGATTGAGCGAAATCTCCCGGGTCAAGCGAGATGAAACATCAACGCTGGAAGGCATGACGGTTGAGTGCCCAGGCCGAAGCAATACGTCGTCAAAGGTTAACGCTTCTGTCAACTTGGCGGGCGTTTTGACCATATCGCCAACTCCTTCTTCTCAAAAAGCGCTAATAATCAGCTAATAAGGGTTGGCGGCGGCTCATAGCATTTATTGGGTCAAAGGCAAATGGCTCATCGCGCGCTCTTACTCAAACTGCAGCGCCGACGCGGCGCGTATCGAACTGCAATTTCGCCAATCGTGAATAGAGACCGCCAGCCGCAGACAGGCTTTCATGCGTGCCTTCCTCGACGATTTTGCCATCATCCATAACGATAATACGGTCTGCCTCGAGCACTGTGGCGAGACGATGCGCAATAACGATGCTGGTGCGTCCCGACATCACATCTTGCAGCGCACGTTGCACGAGCGCTTCATTTTCAGCATCCAACGCGGATGTCGCCTCATCGAGCAGCAAAACAGGCGCATCAGCAAGAATAGCGCGCGCAATGGCAAGACGCTGTCGTTGTCCGCCAGACAAGGTTATGCCGCGTTCGCCAAGCATGGTTTTATAACCCTCTGGAAGCGCGGAGATAAATTCATGCGCCTGCGCGCGCTTTGCCGCAACAATAATCTCCTCCAGCGAAGCGTCGTCGCGACCATAAGAAATATTATCTGCAACACTTAACCCAAAAACAACGGGATCTTGCGGCGCCATTGCAATTGCCTGACGCAAATCTACTGGATTCAACCGTCGCACATCTATCGTATCAAGCTGCACGGACCCGGCGTTGACATCATAAAAACGCAGCAGCAATGCAAATAATGTCGATTTGCCCGCCCCTGAGGGACCAACAAGCGCAACACGCTCGCCCGGACTGATGTTAAGAGAAAGATTGTTTAACGCCTTTTTATCAGGCGCAGACGGATAAATAAAATCCACCTGCTCGAAACTAATTTGTCCACGCCATCTTGATGGCGCGGGCGTTGGGTTAGGCGGCGATACGATGGCCGGCTTAACCGTCAAAATCTCGGCAATGCGTCCAGCCGCGCCAGCAGCAGCTGTAACTTCGCTCCAGACCTGCGAGAGCTCTCCAAGCGAGCTGGCGGCGAGCACCGCATAAAGCACAAATTGCGAGAGCAAACCTGAACTCATACGGCCTGACAGCACATCTTGAGCGCCAAGCCATAACACAGCCACAATGCTCGAAAAAACAATTAAAATAGCGCCTGCAGTAACAAAAGAGCGAACCAAGGTTGCTTGCTGCGCAGCCCAGTAGGCTTGCTCAACGGCTGATCGAAAACGTGAGATGGTTGAGTTTTGCGCGCCATTCGCCTGCATGGTGCGCACAGAAGAAAGATTTTCGCCTGCATAAGCGGATGCTTGCGCCAGCATGTCGGCTGCGTGACGCGAACGACGGCGCACATTCTTGCCTGAGGCGATCAACGGCAAAACGACAAGCGGAATTGCAAGGAGCACCAATCCAGCTAGTTTGAGGCTTGTCGCCACCATCATGACAATGGCGCCCAGAAACATAAAAAAGTTTCTTAAGGCGACAGAAGCTGAGGAGCCAAAAGCGGCCTTGAGCTGAGTTGTGTCGGCAGTTAAGCGAGAAAGCAGCTCGCCCGTTTTTGCTGTGTCGTAAAAATTAGCGTCAAGCGACACAAGATGCGCAAAGAGATCGTTGCGAAGATCAGCAACAACCCGTTCGCCCAGTGTCATGACGAAATAATAGCGGGTCGCTGATGCAAGGGCTAACGTCGCAGCGACAACAATCATCGCGCCAAAATACGCGTTAATCGCGCCGGAACTATCGGCAGAAAAACCGTGGTCGATCATGCCGCGCACAGCCAAGGGCAATGTTAAGGTTGCGCCCGCGGCGACAATGAGCGCCGCCATCGCGATCATGATCGTGAGCTTGTAGCGTAAGGCATAAGGCGCCAGCGGCTTAAGCGGCGATAAGGTGGACGCGAAACGGTTCTTGCCAGCGCTGGAGGCCGTTTCAGCTTTTGCATCTATTTTTGTCATGAAGGCCCTATAGCGCCCAGCGGCAACGAACACGACCCCGAAAACAAGACTTTTGGTCGAGACATCAGATTAGAAACAAAAAAAAATTTGCCAAAAACTTCAAAAAAGGTGGTATCATTAAAAAATATTCAATAAATTCAATATTTAAGTGACTGCGTCATGCTGTCGCAGAAAGTTTTGATCAACGGCCTTTCCCCTCTGGACAGGACCAAAACTTATGCTAACCTCTCCTGCGTCGAAATGACGCGCCCACCGGGCGGAAGGGATTGCTGAGAATAAATGCTGGACAAACAGCTGCTGCGATCCCTGAGGGAACTCACAGAGGAGAACTGAAGATGTCAAACAAGAACGGCGACTTCGAAAT
>DAIRFH010000019.1:5351-32446 GCA_036795145.1 Methylocystis sp.
ACAAACACCTACATCTTCGCTGGCGTTGGCGGCGTGCTGCTCGGCGGCCTGGCTGCTGCTGCTCTTGGCGGCATGCAGAACATTATCGCTGCTGGCGTCGTTGGCGCTCTTGCTGGCGGCTGCCTCGGCATTTTCTTCTAATCGGTCGACCATACGCCTTCATCTGCTCAGATGTAGGAGAGTATAATGATTAAACAGCCAGCAATCGTGACAGATTGCTGGCTGTTTTGCGATCAATAATGAAATCGCCAAAGGAATTAAGCGGACAAAACTTACCCAATCGCGCTTGGCCAAAGCGAACGCGCCTTTTCCCGCAAAATAAATTTTTGAATTTTACCCGTGGAGGTCTTTGGCAACTGGCCAAACACAACATGCCGCGGGCACTTAAAATGCGCTAAGTGACTACGCGACCAGGCGATGATTTCTTCAGCTGTCGCTTCTTCGCCATCTCTTAATTCAACAAAAGCACATGGCGTCTCGCCCCATTTGTCGTCAGGCGCGGCGACAACAGCGGCGGCGTTGATTTTTGGATGCTTAAACAAAACATCCTCAACTTCTATAGATGAGATATTTTCTCCTCCAGAAATGATGATGTCTTTAGAACGATCCTTCAACTGTATATAGCCGTCTGGATGCATCACGCCCAAATCGCCGGAATGAAACCATCCGCCATGGAAGGCTTTCTGCGATGCGGTAGGATTCTTCAAATAACCTTTCATGACCACATTGCCGCGGAACATGACTTCGCCCATTGTCACGCCATCCATTGGCACAGGCTGCATGGTGTCTGGATCAATCACATTAATATCATCCAAGACTTGGTAGCGCACGCCCTGACGCGCCTTCATCTGCGCCTGAGCCGTTGCATCCAGCTCATCCCACTCGTCTTGCCATTCATTTACGGCAGCGGGTCCGTAAGTCTCCGTCAAACCATAGAGATGCGTGACGTTAAACCCCGCCTGCTTCATACCAGCTAATACAGCCTGCGGCGGTGGAGCGGCGGCAGTAAAAAATCTAACCGGGTAATCGATCGAGATTTTCTCATCTTCACTGGCGTTCAGCAGTGTGGACATGACAATCGGCGCGCCGCATAAATGCGTCACTCGATGCGCTTTAATAAGATCATACATCAAACCCGCGCGCACCTGACGCAGACAAACATGCGTACCCGCTACAACAGACAGCGACCAGGGGAAACACCATCCGTTGCAGTGAAACATTGGCAACGTCCAAAGATAAACCGGCGCGCGCCCCATATCGCCTGTCAATACATTACCAATTGCAAGTAGATAGGCGCCACGATGATGATAAACCACGCCTTTGGGATCGCCTGTCGTTCCGGAAGTATAATTTAACGAAATTGCCTGCCATTCATCCAGGGGCGGTTGCCACTGATACTCCTTATCGCCACTCAGAAGAAAATCTTCATAATCAATAGACCCGATCTTTTCGCCCGATCCCATATAAACCGGATCATCATAATCAATGATGAAAGGCTTAACCTTTGCTTGCGCTAAGGCCGCACGCATAAGTTCTGAAAACTCTCGATCAACAATAACGGCTTTTGCATCCGCATGATCAAGCATGAAAGCAAGTATCGGCGCATCTAACCGCGTATTGAGGGTATTTAACACAGCGCCCGTCATGGGCACGCCATAATGGGCTTCAAGCATTGCAGGCGAATTCGCCAACATAACCGATACAGTGTCGCCTTGCTTGATTCCTTTACGCTCCAGGGCGCTTGCGAGCTGACGACTGCGCGCATAAAAATCACGGTAGCTTCTTTGCAGATCACCGTGAATAATCGCAATACGCGCGGGAAACACAGCTGCTGCGCGCGCCAGAAAACTGAGCGGCGTCAGAGACTGAAAATTGGCTGGGTTACGCTCAAGATCATGATCATAGGCAGATAGGTTCACGATATTGAGCTCCAAGTTGGCAAACCATGAAATTTGCAAAATTTATGATATGCAAAATTCATAGTACCTTTCCATCGGCTGGGTAAATTTAGTCCTCGTCGCCCTCGCCCTTCTGCCCGCCAAAGACGCTCGCGGCATCAAAGGTTTCTTCCTCTTCCCGTGTTTGAACAGGTGCAGATTTGCCAAAGACGTCCTCCGTCGTAGAGGGTTCAGGACGCTGACTTGTCGTTTCGCTAGCCGGCACCAGCGTGCGACCATGATCTTCAGCAGCAACTGGACGATCTTTCGACGCCCGACCGACTTCAAAATCAAGATCTATTTGCGAACAAAGTCCAAGCGTAACGGGATCCATTGGCGCAAGAGCGTTGGAATTCCAATGCGTGCGTTCTCTGATCGCTTTGAGCGTCGCCTTCGTCGTGCCAACCAAGCGCATTATTTGTGCGTCTTTTAGTTCAGGATGATTGCGCACCAGCCAAAGAATGGCATTTGGTCGATCTTGCCGACGCGACAGAGGCGTGTAACGCGGACCCCGAGATTTCTTTACCTCCGGCACAACAACCTTGGACACAAACAGCGCCAGATTATGATTGGCGTCGGCTTCGCCACGCGCAATCTCTTCTCTCGTCAACTGACCAGACGTAACCGGATCATGGCCGCGAATGCCCGCTGCGACATCGCCATCAGCAATGCCTTTGACTTCCAATGGATGAAGTTTGCAGAAATTGGCAATCTGATCAAAGGTCAAAGAGGTATTTTCGACAAGCCATACAGCCGTCGCCTTTGGCATCAAAGGGGCGTTGCCCATCAGGCGTCTCCTTATAAACTATTGGGCATGAACCGATCGTCTGGCGCGGCGCATTTTGGCGCTCACGACCCTCACGATCGTAGATTCATGATGGGAGTTGACCTTCCTATAATGGGCCTAGGCCAAAAGCGCAAACCAGATCCCTGTTGATTTAAACAGCAAAACCCACCCCTCATTTGACAGCTCTCTCGCCATTAGGACATCTAAACAACTGAAATCATGTTTGCCCTGAGAAATGGGCCAGTATTGAAGCAGGGCTGACAATTATGGGACTGACCTACTCTGAGGCGGGCGTAGATATTGATGCAGGCAATCGCTTGGTTGACCTCATCCGCCCAGCTGTGCGCGCCACGAGGCGTATTGGCGCAGATGGTGAAATCGGCGGCTTTGGCGGCGTTTTCGATCTCAAGGCTGCAGGTTTTTCCGATCCGCTGCTCATTGCCGCCAATGATGGGGTGGGCACAAAAGTTAAAGTTGCCGTCGACTGTGGTATACATTCAACCATTGGAGTCGATCTGGTGGCGATGTGCGTCAATGATCTCATTGTGCAAGGCGCTGAACCCCTCTTCTTTTTGGATTATTACGCGACAGCAAAACTTGATCCCAATGTGGCCGCCGTCGTTGTAAATGGCATAGCCGAAGGCTGCGTAAGCGCCGGCTGCGCGCTGCTTGGCGGCGAAACGGCCGAAATGCCAGGCCTTTACGCAAAAAATGATTATGACTTGGCTGGATTTGCCGTCGGCGCTGTAGAGCGATCCAAACTGTTGCCCCGCAACGTTAGTGAAGGCGATATAGCCTTTGGCCTTGCCTCTTCAGGCGTTCACTCAAATGGTTTTTCCCTGGTTCGCCGCATCGTTGACAGATCTGGCCTGGCTTGGAATGCGACAGCGCCTTTTGCTCCAGACATGACGCTTGGGCGTGCGCTGCTCGAACCGACCCGAATTTATGTCAAACCTCTTCTTGCGGCGCTCAGACGCACCCCGCATATCCATGCTCTCGCACATATCACTGGCGGAGGGTTTCCTGACAACCTCCCCCGCATCCTTCCCAATGGTCTCGCGATCGCGCTTGATCTGAACGCCTTTAAGCCCCCGAGGGTTTTTGGCTGGCTCGCGTCCACTGGCAATGTCGCTGAAAAAGAAATGTTACGCACGTTTAATTGCGGCATTGGCATGGTTGTTATCGCGGCAAAAGACAATGCAAAAGATGTGGAAGCTGCGCTTCGGGCCGTCGGTGAAACACCACTCCATCTTGGCGAAGTCATTGCTCAGGAAGGCCAAGAACGCGTCATTATGCATGGATCATTATCACTTTGACGCGACGACGCACGGCCATTTTCATTTCTGGACGCGGATCAAATATGGATGCGCTGATTGAGGCTGCGCGCGATCCTCATTATCCTGCCGATATTGCCCTGGTGCTCTCAAACAAGCCAGACGCGGCTGGGCTCAACAAAGCAAAGGCTGCAGGAATTGCTGTGGCTGCGGTAGACCATAAAATTTATGCCGGACGCGAAGAATTTGAACGCGCAGTTCACATTATTCTCGAAACCTACGCCATAGATTTGATTTGCCTTGCAGGCTTTATGCGTTTGCTCACGCCGTGGTTTATCAATCAGTGGCGGGGCCGATTGATCAATATTCACCCTGCGCTTTTACCTTCCTATCGCGGACTGAATACACATGAGCGCGCCCTGACCGATGGCGTTAAAATTCATGGATGCACCGTGCACTTTGTCGTGCCAGAAATGGATGAAGGACCAATCATTGCGCAAGCTGCGATCACTGTCCTTGACACTGATACGGTAGAAACTCTTGGCGCACGCGTTCTTTCGCAAGAACATCGTCTTTATCCGATGGCCTTGAACCTTGTCGCTTCAGGAGCCCTGCAAATAATTGGCAATAGAGTGATTGGCGCCGTCAACAAAACTGAAGGGGCCTTAATCGCGCCATCCTGCTGATAGATTTATGTCGCTCTGAAAAGACAAAGAAACAGTTGTTATAATAAGCGCCTTTAGAAATTTTACTATTGTTTGAAGAAGATTGAGAATTTGGCGAGCCTGCTAAAGTTATGCGCTCAGCCCTTTGCGCATCAGTTGATCGCACAAGAAAGATAAGGTCTGGCGATATTGTGACAAGTTCAAGCACGGCAAGTGAAAATGGCCCGTCCTGGCTGCACCAACAGACATGACCATTTTCAGACCTAACGCGCCAAGAAATTACCCGACGATCTCATTGCCTGAGAAGAATTGAGCGATTTCTTGTTGTGCTGTCTCTGGCGCATCTGAACCATGCACCGAGTTCTCGCCAACGCTTAATGCACACTCCTTACGGATAGTGCCAGGGGCGGCGTTAGCAGGATTGGTCGCGCCCATAATTTCACGATAGCGCGCAATGGCGCCGTCACCTTCAAGCACCTGAACGACCACGGGCTCAGAAATCATAAAATCAACGAGCTCGCCGAAAAAAGGACGCTCTTTGTGAACGGCGTAGAAGGTTTCAGCCTGTTGACGCGTCATCTGGATTCGCTTTTGCGCAACGATACGCAAACCTGCGCCTTCAATCAGCGCATTGACCTTGCCGGTCAAATTACGTTTCGTCGCATCGGGTTTGATAATAGAAAAAGTGCGTTCGATCGCCATAGCAGCGCATCGCCTTATCTGTTGGAGTAAAGAAAAAGCCTAGGCGCTGGGCTTATACCGACGCCGCCCCAAGGGGGCAAGCCATAAGCGTCAACTCATCGATAAACTGCGGCAATTTCCATAAAGTCAGATATGTTGAGACTTGCACCGCCTACCAAAGCGCCATCAACATTATCCACATTTAATAGAGTTTGCGCATTTTCTGGCTTAACAGAGCCGCCATATAAAATGCGTATCTGCTGACTTGCCGCCTTGCCCAAGCGTTCTTCTATCGATCGTCGAATGAAGGCGTGCATCGAAGCGATATCATTTGCCGTTGGCGTCATACCCGTTCCGATCGCCCATACAGGTTCATAAGCGACAACAAAATTGATTTGTCCATCGTCTGGCAATGATGTGGAAAGTTGCGCACCGACAATGTCGAAAGCCTTATCACGCTCTCTTTCAGCGAGCGTCTCCCCAACGCAAATGATAGGAATGAGGCCGGCCGACAAAGCGCGTAGCGCTTTGGCTTTTACAAGCGCATCTGTTTCCCCGTGATCGGCCCTGCGCTCGCTATGGCCAACAATAACATAAGTGGCGCCGACATCTTGCAACATTACCGCGGAGAGATCTCCCGTATGCGCTCCGTTGCTTGTCGCGGCGCAATCTTGGGCGCCAAGAAGCATAGCGCCATGTTGATGCTGTTCGGCGGCTGTTAAAATCAAGGTTGCTGGCGGGCAAATTACCAGATCAAGACGCTCTTGAAGCACGAGATCATAGGCCGCATTCACTGCCGCTATCTCTTTAAGAGACGCACGCAGGCCATTCATTTTCCAATTACCAACGACCAGCGGACGACGCGGCATTTGTTACTTACCCAGTTGTGAGACGTTTTTAGCGCTTATCGCGTGATGTCATTACATGATTGCACTCAAAAAAACGACGCCTCTCGCCGGTGGTCCCTGCATGGGCGCGAGACGACTTGAATTTTTCTATTCCCCCTGTTGGCGATAAATTTTGAAAACCCTCCGAACAAGGGCATAAATATCAACAACAGCGCGCGCGATCAGCACAATTTAATCTATCTCATTGTTTATATATAATTAAATAGATTTGACCCCTAATTCCAAGCTCCAGCGTATGAGTTTCGTCTCATCCTGAATGATGACGTCGCCTGCGCCGCCATGCGTGAAAGAGGACGCTCTCATAAAAATATGTGAGCGCCGCCCCCTCCTCAGCCGTGCCTTTTCGCGCTTATTTCCCGCTGATTGCCAGCGCCCTCGCCCGTCCTTATAGTCCGCGCGAAAATTTAAGAGCTTAGATCGCTCGCAAACACTCTTAAGGAAAGTCGTTAACATGTTGGAAGGCCTGCGCGTCGCATCGCAGAATTGGATCGGACGGACAATTATGGCCATTGTGATGGGCGTTATTGTCGTAAGCTTTGCAATTTGGGGGGTAGGCGACGTCTTCCGTGGCATGACGTCTCAGCGACTGGCGCGCGTTGGATCTGGCGAGATCACGCTAGACGCCTACCGCAACGCCTATCAAATGGAATTACGTCGGGTCCAGCAAAGACTGCGCCGGGCCGTGACCAACCAGGAGGCGCGTCAAGCCGGGCTTGATCAGCAGGTTCTTGAGCGTTTGATCCTTGAAGCGGCTCTTGATCAAAAAGCCAAATCTCTTGGCATGGCCTCAAGCGATCAGACAACACAACAATTACTCGCACAGGAAAAAGTCTTTCAAGGAACAGACGGTAAATTTGACGGCGAACGTTTTAAACAAATCGCGCGTGACGCTGGCTATTCAGAACGCGGTTTTATCACCGAAGAAAAAGCAGCCTATCTTCGCAAAACACTCTCAGACATTGTTGTTGATGGCGCTCAGCCGCCAGCACTGATGATCGAGGCGATTCATCGCTTCCGCAATGAATCCCGCGCCGTTGATTATTTTATCATCCCGCCTACTGCGATCCCTGCGGCAGCGCCACCTTCTGAAGAAGATCTTAAAAAATATTTTCAAGATCGCGAACAAGCTTTCCGCGCGAAAGAATATCGCAAACTAACGGTTCTTTTTGTAACGCCAGCGAACCTTGGCAAGCCTGCTGACATATCTCAAGACGAGGTAAAAAAACTCTATGATGAGGTTAAAGCAAAGCGCTTCGGCGCCGCTGAAAAGCGCGATGTGCGCCAAATTGTTTTAAAGACTGAAAAAGAAGCAGAAGAAGTTCTCGCTAAGTTAAAGAATGGCATAGATATTGAGGCGATCGCACGCGAGCTTAACATCAACCCGAAAGATGTGAACTTGGGATTTGTTGAGCAAAAAGACTTTGGCGACCCCAAGCTTGGCGCTGCGGTTTTTTCACTTCAAAAACCTGGCGTTACAGAGGCTGTTAAAACGGCTTTTGGCATGGTTGTTTCCCAGGTAAAAGCTATTACGCCGGCTGTTTTCACCAAAACGCTCGATCAGGCGGCTTCTGAGCTGCGCAACGAAATCGCAGCGCAGAAATCCCTTCCAGAAGTCAGGCGCCTTCATGATCTTGTAGAAGATCAACGCGCGAGCGGGAAATCGCTTGCAGAGTCAGCATCGGCTGCAAAGCTTGATACACAAACAATCAATAGCGTTGACGCTGACGGGCTGGATAATACCGGCAAACCAATCGAAGCCTTAGCCAGCAATCTTGATTTGCTAAAAGCCGCATTTGCTTCCGATATCGGCGTAGATAATGATACCGTTTCTACACGCGACGGCGGTTATGTTTGGTTTGAAGTTAACGCTATTGAACCTGCGCGTCAGAAAACTTTTGATGAAGTGCGCTCTGCAGTGCTCGAAGCGATGCGTGCTGAAGCCGCACAAAAAGCATTAGCCGAAAAAAGTCAGGAATTGGTCGAGAAAATCAAATCTGGAAAATCAATTGAAGAAATTGCCAAGAGCCAAAATCTTGAGTTGAAGCATGCCGTTGATGTTAAGCGAGCGCCTCGACCAGAATTCGCGCCTAACACAATCGTCCAATTTTTCGAGGTGCCGGTTAAAGGCGCTGGATCAGTTCCGACAGCTAATGGACGACTGGTCTTCGTTGTCAAGGAAGTGTCAAACCCCAACTTTGACCCGACATCAATTGAGTCAAAAACTATTGCAGAGCAACTCAAACCCGCTTTGCAAAATGATCTGATTGAACAATATGTTGGCGGACTAGAAAAAACGATCGGCGTCGACATCAACCAAAAACTACTGGAATCATCCATGGGAGCGGATAAGGAACAGTGACGGCCTTAACCCTTGTCCCTGGCTTTGATGATTTTGTCGCCTCCTATGAGGCAGATCAGCCAACACTTCTTGTCACTAAATTAATTAGTGATCTGGAGACTCCTGTCTCTGCTTACCTTAAACTTTCGCGCAATAAGTCAAACGCCGCCTTTCTTCTTGAATCTGTGGAGGGCGGCGCTGCGCGCGGACGTTATTCGATGATTGGCCTCAACCCGGATATAATTTTCAAAGTGGTTGGCGATAAGGCGCAAATAAATCGTAACGCTCTCAATGACGCCAGTAAATTTATGGATTGTGACGCGCCACCGCTCATCGCTTTACGTAATTTAATCCATGAGTCATCCATTCCTCACTCAATGTCATTGCCTCCGATGTCAGCCGGGGTCTTCGGCTACCTTGGCTATGATATGGTTAGACAGATGGAGCGCCTTGCGCCTGCAAAGTCAGACAAGATCGGCGCGCCAGACGCTCTCTTGATCCGCCCAACCATAATGGTTGTCTTTGATACGGTTTGTGATGAGCTTTATGTCGTCACGCCTGTGCGTCCAACGTCATCAATGAGCGCAAAGGACGCCTATGATTCTGCATATGCGCGTCTCAATGCGATCGTGACAAGACTAAACAGCCCATTAGAGCGTGAAGAAGATCCTGCCGAACGCCAGATAACGACTCAAGAGGCAGTCTCAAACACGCCAACCCATCGCTTTTTAGAGATGGTGGAAAAAGCCAAGGAATATATCCGGGCTGGCGATATTTTTCAGGTTGTTCTGTCTCAACGCTTCAGCGCCGCCTTCACCCTACCGGCCTTTTCACTCTACCGCGCATTGCGACGCGTTAATCCAGCGCCCTTTTTATGTTTCCTCGATTTTACGGATTTTCAGATTGTATGCTCCAGCCCAGAAATTCTGGTGCGGGCGGCTGATGGTAAAGTGACGATCCGTCCAATCGCTGGAACACGTTGGCGCAGCGATAGTAAAGAAGAAGACGAAAGACTAGCAACAGAACTTCTTGCTGATGAGAAGGAATGCGCCGAACACCTTATGCTGCTAGACCTTGGACGTAATGATGTTGGTCGCGTCGCCAAAACAGGAAGCGTATCGGTTACGGATAGATTCAGCATCGAACGCTATAGCCATGTCATGCATATCGTCTCGAATGTTCAAGGCGATCTCGACCCCAAATATGATTGCATAGATGCTTTGTCAGCAGGCTTTCCCGCCGGTACGGTTTCCGGTGCGCCAAAAGTCCGGGCAATGGAGATAATTGACGAGCTTGAAGTCGACAAACGTGGTATTTACGGAGGGTGCATCGGCTATTTCGGCTCCAGCGGACAAATGGATACCTGTATTGTCTTACGCACGGCCATTGTTAAGGATGGCGTTATGCATGTTCAGGCTGGCGCCGGCGTCGTCTATGACAGCGAACCAGAGTATGAATATCGAGAGTGCGTTAATAAATCCAAGGCGCTGTTCCGAGCAGCAGAAGAAGCAGCGCGCTTTGCTAGCCGCATTCATAGAGCCTAAGGCAGATTAATGTCCGAGCGGGCAATAGATGATGATGACGAGGATCCATACCGACCAATCAGAGTTGGAGATCCCGCCTCTGCTGTCGATGCGCCAAAATGGGGGCTCCTCCTGCTGCGCTTCATGCGCATTGTTGCATTATTCTGGATAATTCAGGGCCTCCTGCATTGGCGTCTCGTTATATCGCCACAGCAGTCCATCTTTGAAGCTATGCCGCGAAATGCCGCCTTCGCCATCATTTTTTTCGCGGTTTTAGACATTGTTGCTGGCGTTGGCCTGTGGCTCGCAACGCCATGGGGCGGCGTCTTATGGCTTTTAATCGCGAGCGCACAAATTTTTGTAACGCTGAGCATGCCTGGTTTTTTTGTTGGCGGCTATGTACTAATTGCCGTGAATGCCATTTTAATTATTATATATTTTGCTTTAACCTTTGAAGCTGGCCGAGACGACGACGCACAAAAACTCTATGAGAAGCGCCGACGTCGTAAAGAGGAAAATGAAGCAGAACCTAAAGTTGGTCGGCGACCGCCATGGGCGGCCAAAAAATAATGTGATGCGTATTTTTTGTCTCTCATTTGATGATGCCGCAATAAGACGACGTAAATAAATGACGGCTCTCAATGAGCGGCGATGAGCAAGACTTATGACTTAAAAAATGAGTTTTATTCTCGTGACTTTTATCAATAAAATCTACCGTCAAAACTAACAAAAAAATATCATCGTTTCTTTATATTGAAGGGCTTGGAGATGCGCTGGTCTTTTCCTATTGGCAGCTTCAAACAAACAACCATACGCATTCATGTCACACTTGTGCTTTTCCTCTTTTGGATCGCCTTGAGCGCTTACTTTTACAGTGGCGCAGAAACAGCCCTCAACAGCGTCATCTTTATCTCATCAATCTTCGCCTGCGTCGTTCTACATGAATTTGGCCACATTCTGACAGCTCGACGTTTTGGCATTCATGCGCCTGAGATCACATTATTTCCTATCGGCGGCGTCGCCGATATGAGCCGCATGCCAGATAAGCCCTATCAAGAACTGCTCATCGCCTTTGCAGGCCCCTTTGTTAACCTCATCATCGCCTCTGGCTTACTTTTCTTTACGAACGCCTTTGATCTTCAAAGCGCTATTCACATCGACAATCCCACACTCGGACTAATAACCCGGCTAGCCTTTGCTAATTTATTTCTTGCTGTTTTTAACCTTATTCCTGCCTTTCCAATGGATGGCGGCAGGGTATTGCGCGCGCTTCTCGCCATGAGGCTTGGTCAAGCGAAAGCAACAAAGATCGCAGCCTCAATTGGTCAAATTTTTGCTTTTTTACTTGGTTTTGCAGGGCTTTTTAGTAATCCAATGCTGATTTTCATTGCAATTTTCGTCTATGCGGCGGCAGCAAGCGAAGCGCAAATGACAAGCCTTACTCAGTCCATTGACGGCCTTGAAGCGCGCGATGTTATGGAAACTGGCATCATCTCTATTGATTATAGAGCAACTATTCGTGATGCTGTTGAGGCTCTGCTCGCAACATCTCAAGATGAACTGCCGCTCACTGACGCGCAGGGCAAACTATATGGCATGTTGTCACGCGCTAAACTCGTCGAGGCGCTCCGTATTAGCCAGGACGATTCAGACATTGCCCCCTTCTCATGCATCCCAACAGCTTTGCTTCAACCACACGATCTGTTGAGTGCGGCGCTTCCTCTTTTAAACGCAGGCGTAGCTTTACCCGTCCTAAATGACGAGGGATATCTGATTGGTATGGTGACAAGGCAGTCACTTAGCGAAATCATGATGATCCGGGACGCACGCCCTGACTGGAAATTTTCTCGTGAAGCCTTACAAGGCCATCCTGTTGCGAAACGCTATCCCCCGCATTAAGGGTCAGTTATGCTTCCCCTGCGTTCCCTGAGGAATGATTACATCTAGCCATAAGAGAATTAACGTCAATGTCCAATATTACGCTGATCGACAATTACGACAGCTTCACCTTCAATCTTGTTCATTACTTTGGACAATTGGGCGCCAATGTAACGGTGCATCGCAATGACGCCATTACTGTTGTTGACGTTATCAATACGCGCCCAGACGCCATCATTCTTTCTCCAGGACCTTGCACGCCTCATGAAGCTGGCATCTGCCTTGAACTCATTACAAAGGCCTCTCAGATGATCCCAATATTTGGGGTCTGCCTTGGGCATCAATCCATTGGGGAAGTGTTTGGCGGCGAGGTTATTCGCGCGCCATTGCCCGTGCATGGCAAAATGGCGACGATCAACCACAGGAGCCAAACTGTTTTTCGTGGAATTGAGGGGCCGTTTCAGGCAACGCGCTATCATTCACTCGTTGTCAGTCGCGCGAGCCTACCCGAATGCCTTGAGATCACGGCAGAGACTGAGGATGGGTTAATCATGGCGATGTCTCACAAAAGCCTGCCTGTGCATGGCGTCCAATTTCATCCCGAAAGCATAACGTCACAACATGGGCATAAGATATTAAGTAATTTTCTTGATCTCGCCGCAGAATGGAATCGTGCTCCCCAGGGTCGGACCAGCAACGCGTGACAGACTTTAAAAATCATGTGGTGAAAATCGCTTCTGGCGCGTCCTTAACTCAGGATCAGGCCTTTGCTGCATTTACGTTAATTTTAGAGGGCAAAGCGAGCGCAGCGCAATTGGGGGCCTTTCTTATCGGAATGCGCATACGCGGCGAAACAATCGATGAAATAATCGGCGCCACCAAAGCCATGCGCCAGGCGATGATCGCTGTCTCAGCGCCGCCGAACGCTATTGATCTTGTGGGAACAGGCGGCGATGGACTTTGCACTTATAACATATCAACGCTTGCAGCAATTATAGCGGCAGCCGGCGGCGCCATTGTCGCCAAACATGGCGGCAAGGCGTCATCATCATTGTCTGGGGCCTCCGACGTCTTAAGCGCCTTGGGCGTCAGAGTTGGCGGCTCTCCTGCCGCCGCTGTCACATGCCTTAACGGCGCAGGGATCTGCTTTATGGCTGGCCCGACGCATCATCCTGCTCTTTTACATGCAGCCTCAATTCGCAAAGAACTCGGCGTGCGAACGATTTTTAATCTTCTTGCCCCTCTGTGCAATCCTGCCCGCGTTGAACGACAAGTGCTTGGAGTCTATTCACGCGACTGGCTCTTACCCCTCGCGCAAGCGCTAAAAGATCTTGGCGCAAAACATGTCTGGCTCTTACATGGCTCTGATGGGCTTGATGAGGCAACCACAACTGGCCCAACGCATGTTGTTGCGCTGAAAAATGGAAACATTCGCTCCTTTGACATCACGCCTGAAGAGGTCGGCTTGCCGCGTGCGTCTTCTCAATCGCTGAAAGGTGGAGATCCTGCTTTTAATGCGAAAGCGCTACGCGCTGTGCTTGCAGGGGAAAAATCAGCCTATCGAGATATCGCAATATTAAACGCAGCAATCGCTTTGGTTGTTGCAGATTGCGCCGACACTATTCAACAGGGCGCGATATTGGCGGCAAAAGCGCTAGACTCAGGCGCTGCTGCCGATAAACTCGCAGCTCTCATACAATATTCAAACAGCAACAGCCCGTAAAAGCGGCGTTATCTTATAAAATGTGTTAGACTACTCATAGAGTCTGACAATCGTTAGAATAGATCAACCATAAGATAAGTAGACGTCATGACCGATATTCTAAATCACATAGAAGCATATAAACGCACGGAAATCGCCGAAGCGAAAGTCAGAATGCCTTTAAAAACACTTGAGCGTAATGTGCGCGATCACGATCCGCCACGCGGCTTCCTTCACGCAATCGAGCAGAAGCTAAATGAACGACGTATCGCGCTCATTGCAGAAATAAAAAAAGCAAGCCCATCAAAAGGCGTGATCCGCGCTGATTTTGCCCCCCAAGAGATCGCTATCGCCTATGAGGCTGCAGGCGCCGCCTGCCTCTCAGTTTTAACAGACGGACCGTCTTTTCAGGGAAAACTGGACTATCTTGAAATCGCTCGCAAAGCCACTCGACTGCCTGTTTTACGCAAAGACTTTTTCTACGACCCCTATCAGGTCTATGAAGCCCGCGCCTATGGCGCAGATTGTATTTTGATCATCATGGCCGCCGTGACGGATGAAGAAGCTAAAGCGCTCAATACAGCTGCTCACGATCTTCGGATGGATGTTCTTGTCGAAGTCCATAATGAACAAGAATTAACGCGCGCGCTGGCGCTTGAAACGCGTCTTATTGGAATTAACAACCGAAATCTTCATGACTTTACTGTATCGCTTGACGTCTGTGAAAAGCTCGCTGCACTTATGCCACGCGATAAAATTATTATCGCAGAAAGCGGTATTGCAACACATGACGATTGTTTGAGACTAGAACGCTCAAAAATATTCACCTTTCTCGTTGGCGAGAGCTTAATGCGTCAAGATGACGTAGAAACAGCAACGCGGACGCTTCTACATGGCGCATTAAAAAAATAGTACGAAAGCCAATAGCATGAGCTCTCACGACGCAATTGACCTCAGCCATATCTCCGCTTCGGGAGAGGCGCATATGGTTGATGTCTCGGCTAAAGCCGAAACGTCAAGAAAGGCGCAAGCCCATGGCAAAGTTATTATGTCTCTTGAAACCTTAAATATTGCCTTGGCTGGAAATGCAAAGAAGGGCGATGTTTTCGGCGTTGCGCGCATCGCTGGGGTAATGGCTGCAAAAAAAACAAGTGATCTTATTCCGCTTTGCCATCCCCTTCCCTTGTCACATGTGACAGTTGATATTGTGCCTGATGACACGCTGCCAGGCGTCTATGTCCGCGTTGAAGCCGGCTGCAGCGGAAAAACTGGCGTTGAAATGGAGGCGCTGACCGCCGTCTCTGTCGCCTGTCTGACCATTTATGATATGTTAAAAGCGCTCGACCGCTCAATGAGAATTGATGGCGTTGAACTGCTCTTGAAGCAGGGCGGAAAGAGTGGAGATTGGCGGAAAGATGTTGGTTGAGGCATGAGTGGGGATCTTTTGTCTGTTGCGGCAGCGCTCAACCGCATTCTGGAAAACACAAGCCTGCTGGCGGAAGAACATCTCTCATTAGAACAGGCGTTCGGTCGGACCTTGAGCCGAGACCTGTCTGCGCGCAGAACGCAGCCGCCAGTTGATGTGGCCGCTATGGATGGCTACGCACTATCAACAGATGATCTGCCAAATCCAAACGGCTTCCGGCTCATTGGCGAGAGCGCAGCAGGTCGGGCATATCCAAAAGCTCTTCAACATGGTGAAATTGTCAGGATCTTCACTGGGGCGCCCGTTCCTCCTGGCGCTGACGCCGTCTTAATGCAGGAAAACGCAAGAATTGATGAGAGCGGCGCCATTCATCCAACCTCAAGCGTTTTAATTGGCGAGAATATTCGTTCCAAGGGAATTGATTTTAGCGAAGGGTGCACAGCCTTATTAGCCGGTAGACGCCTTGGCGCGGCCGAACTTATGCTCGCAGCCGCCATGAACCATGCGACGCTTCCTGTCGCCCGCCAGCCAAAGATCGCAATCATGGCTTCTGGGGATGAATTAACCTTACCGGGAAAAGAACCAGGCCCCTCGCAAATTATTGCCTGCAACAGCTACGCTGTCAGCGCGCTAGCGCGAATGGCGGGCGCAAACGTCATCGATCTTGGCGTCTTTTGCGACAATCTTAAAGATCTAGAAATAGGCATCGAACGCGCCAAAGAATTAAAGGCGGATGTTTTGGTGACGATTGGCGGGGCCTCGGTCGGCGATCATGATTTATTGCGGCCCGCGCTCGCAAATAAAGGCATGACATTAGATTTCTGGCGCATCGCCATGCGTCCAGGAAAACCGCTTATTCATGGCGCATTGGGCGACATGCGCATTTTGGGCCTGCCAGGAAATCCTGTTGCCTCCTACGTGTGCTCCCTCGTCTTCCTCATGCCGCTGATACGAGCGCTACAAGGAGATCCTGAGGCTGCAGCCGATCAAACAGAACCTGCGATCGCTGGGACAAATTTGTCATCAAATAAAGCCCGTCGCGACTATATGCGAGCAAGTCTCTCCCGAAATGAGGCTGGCGCGCTTGTCGCCATGCCGCATCCACGCCAAGATTCATCCTTGATTACCGAACTGGCGCAATCGCAAGCCTTAATCGTCCGAGAGGCAGGCGCAGACGCCGTTGCGGCGGGCGCGCCTTGTCAAATCTGGCGATTGCCGATGTAACGGGCATTGGTCCAACTGTCGCACAGTCGTGACGTTGAGGCCGCATAATGACGATAAAGAGAAGAAATAAACGCCTTGAGCAGTTTAAAGCTTCGAGGCGCAGCACAAGGGCTGGAAAATGTCGATCATAGATTCAGTGCGCAAATCCCTTACGCCCATCCATCCAGAAGGCTATGTCTTCATTGCCGCTTTTGGGGTTGGCGCAGTGGTCATGAACTGGCTGTCGCCAACACTTGGATGGTTCGGCTTTATCGCCGTTGCTTGGTGCATTTACTTTTTTCGCGATCCTCCGCGCGTTACGCCACTGAAAGAAGGAATTTTAATCTCGCCGGCGGATGGAACCATTTGCGCCATTGGTTTCTTCCAACCACCGCCCGAACTTGGCCTTGGCGCAACGCCAATGCACCGCATTTCCATTTTTATGAGTGTTTTTGACGTCCATGTTAATCGCGCGCCCATTTCAGGACGCGTAATAAAAGTCGCCTATAAGCCGGGCATTTTTCTAAACGCCGACCTCGATAAGGCAAGCGAGGATAATGAACGCAATGGCTTAATCATCGAAACAAAATATGGTTCTTTTGGCGTTGTGCAAATTGCTGGCCTAATTGCGCGCCGTATCGTCTGCTTCATTAAAGAAGGCGAAAATGTTGGAGTTGGAGAAAGATTTGGACTGATCCGTTTCGGATCTCGCGTTGATATTTATATGCCCGATGCCTTCCGCCCCCTTGTTGCCATCGGCTCAAGCGTCACGGCTGGCGAGACAATCATCGCCGATGCAACCACAGGCGCAAACACAACGACATTCAAGACAGGCTAAGGTTTCCGATTATGTCAAAGCCAGGAAAAAAAGCTGAAAATCCTTGGGATAGCGATCTAACGGCGTCAGAATTACGTCGCTTGCGCTTTCGCAATATTCCCATCCGTGTCGTCTTGCCAAACATCGTCACCCTGCTCGCTTTATGCATGGGACTGACCTCTATTCGCTATGCGATTGAAGGGCGCTTTGAAACGGCAGTCACTGCTGTCATGGCGGCAGCTGTTCTCGATGGACTTGATGGCCGCATCGCGCGCGCGCTCAAAGGGACCTCGCGGTTTGGCGCCGAACTGGATTCATTATCCGACTTCGTTGATTTCGGCGTGGCCCCAGCCGTCATTCTCTATCTTTGGAGTCTGCACGAAATTAAAGGATTTGGTTGGTTCGCAGTATTGGTTTTTGCAATTGCCGCAGCGCTGCGTCTTGCTCGTTTTAATGTTATGATTGATGATCCAAGCAAGCCCGCCTGGCATGCGGAATTTTTTGTTGGCATGCCTGCGCCAGCTGGCGCCGTCACCGTCTTACTGCCGTTATATTTACATCTTTCAGTCTTGGAGCTTCCCTCAACGCGGATCATGGCTCTTTTTAATATTGTTTATGTGCTTGCGATCGCCTTTTTAATGGCGAGCCGCATACCGCATTTTTCTGGAAAACGCCTTGGTCCCATTCCACGAGATCTTGTCATTCCGGTTTTGTTTGGCGTCGGCGCGACAATCTTACTGCTCGCAATCTTTCCAATGGAGTTGCTGGTTGTTGTCAGCCTTGCTTTCCTGGCGATGATCCCCTTTAGCGTCAAACGCTATAATATGCTCGCTCAAGCCGACGCAGAAAAATCAGGATCAGCTCATGAAACGGTCTCAGGCAATTAATATTACTGAGCAGGGATTGGCGGCAGTTCTTGCGTGTCAACCTTATTATTATGTGTGGTTTTTTCTGTCGGCGTCGCCTCAATAATTGCATGCTGATGCGCCTCATTGGCGCGTGGGGCCGTGAGTTGTCCGCCAATTATTTTAACAACGTCAGGCGCTTCTGCAAAAGCGCCGTGGCCGACGAAGTCAGTTGAAAATGACGATATGTCATGAACGGATACGCCAAGCCTGTCGAGTTCAGCCTTATCCTCCGGCTTCGACACATCAAGTGCGCCAACACGCGGCCTGTCGCCAGCAATTCTTGCAGAAATAGACAGGGCGCGATCGTTGTTGGCCACAAAAATGGACACATGCCCTGGCCCGACGCGTGCTAATTGCTGACGAAAGACATTAAGATCAATGTCAGGGTTTGCGAGCATGACTTGGCCAAGACGCCCATCGAGATCAGGATGCCCAGCAATCGCGACGGCGCGCAGCGTCTCCATGCTCAGCCAAGCGCCCATGGAATGGGCAAGAATATGAACACGACCAATGCCAGGCGTTTGCGCTAAGTTCAGCAGAATTTTCTCCAAGGCGTCGCGCGATACTGTCGCTGACTCCTTATCAGACTCATAGTTGAACAAACCGCCACGAGAGTTCCAGGTAAAAAGCGATGCGACGCCTGAAAAACGGCCGTCCGCGACAATCTGCGCAAGTCTGAATCTTGCCTCATCCAACCCAGTGTTGAAACCATGAACATAGAGCAATATGTCTCGAGAAATCCCGACCCTTCCCGAAACATGCGACGCGATTTCACGATAGAAGTCTTCCTCATCCATCGATCTTTTAGCAAGTACCGTAAAATGCTTAAATCGATCGGGTGAGCCAAAGCTTGGTTTCTCAATCGCACCTGTTTGATGTCCGCTTGGCACGCCAATTGACGTTAAAGAAAATTTCGCGCCGCCATCATCGGCTGCGCCATCGATGCGACGCGTTGAGGCGACAAAGAGCGGAACGCTCATCGGCTCTTTTTTTGGGCCGTCAAATAATACGCCGCCGCCAAGGACGTTATCGACAATCCCCCCGCCCTCGGGATTACAGCCTGTCACTGCAAAAGCGAGTAATAAGATAGAAACGATAATCGTTAGTCGATGAAACATATGTTGCGTTCGTCATCCATTAGAAGGGGTCCGCACAGATTTTGAGACTTATGTGGGTGTTGTCCAAAGATATGACAAGAAAATCAATTCTAGTTATATAGGATTGAAAAACGACCAAAAAGAGACTTTTTCTAAAAGCCTCTTTTTACTGAGGCTGAGTATCTCTCTTCGCCCTTGAGATGAGAATATGCACCCGCACTTGCTCTGTGAGACGGGCTGCATACATATTATGGGCGAAGAAAAGAACCAAACAGAAGAGGCGGCGCCTTTATTATATCGCGCCAGTTAAAAGATGCGGATCATTGTTTTAGGATCAGGAGCCGGCGGCGGCTTTCCTCAGTGGAATTGTAATTGTTCAAACTGTCACGCGGTTAGAAACGGGGTCGGTGGATTTTCGCCGCGCACACAATCTTCTCTAGCAGTCAGCGCAAATGGTTCCGACTGGCTACTGCTGAATGCCTCTCCCGACCTTCGTGAGCAGATCGCAGCACATGCAGAGCTGGCGCCTCAAAAAAATGATCCGCTTAGAGCAAGCCCCATTAAAGCTGTCGCGCTCACCAATGGCGATGTTGATCATATAGCAGGCCTTCTCAACTTACGCGAGGCGCAGCCTTTTAGTATTTACGCGTCAATGCGCGTTATAGACGCACTCGCCGCTAATCCTATTTTTTCTATTCTTCAGCCAGATCTCGTTTCCAAACATGAGCTGGTCATTAACGACACAACACAGATATTTTATGCAGACCGGGATATAGGTCTAACTATATCCGCATTTCTGGTGCCAGGAAAGATTGCGCTCTATCTTGAAAATAAAAATGCGCCGAATTTTGGAACAAAGGCTGGGGACACATTAGGACTGGAAGTGACGGAAACAAAAACAGGAAAATCATTTTTTTATATCCCAGGCTGCGCTTTTCTCGACAATGACTTAACGAACCGTCTGGCGAATAAAGAACTCGTCTTTTTTGACGGTACGCTCTTTCATGAAAATGAAATGATAGATCAAGGTTTGATGGGTAAAACGGGCTCGAGAATGGGCCACATCAATATGAGCGGTGAAAACGGTTCACTAAAGAGCTTTTCCGATCTCAATATCAAACGTAAAATTTATGTGCACATTAATAATTCTAATCCCGTTCTAAATGAGCATTCTGCAGAATTTGCGCTTGTTAGAGACTCTGGATGGGAAGTTGGGAAAGACGGAATGGAGGTGTTGCTGTGATAAAGACCACACCGCCTGATTGGCGCCATGAAGCGCCGCTATCTCCAGCTTCTTTTGAGGCCGCCATACGCGCTGTCGGCGATGAACGCTATCACGACAAACATGCTTTCCATAAATTATTGCATGGCGGCAAATTAAATAAAAACCAGGTCGCCGCCTGGTCGTTAAATCGTTACTGCTATCAAGAAGCTGTGCCGCGTAAGGACGCAGCCTTTATGAGTCGCGTTCACGATCGCGACCTAAGACGCGAGTGGATCCATCGTATTCATGATCACGATGGACTTGGCGAAGAAGGAGGCGGAATTGAACGCTGGCTGGTCTTAACAGACGCGATGGGCTTTGCGCGTGAGTATGTGACGTCTCGTATTGGCGCGCTGCCAGCAACGAAATTTGCTGTAGAGTCTTACGTCCGTTTCGTTGTTGAACAACCTCTTGTTGTCGCTGTCGCCTCATCGCTGACTGAATTGTTTGCGCCGACAATTCACCGTGAACGTATTTCTGGGATGCTTGAAAACTACGATTTTATTAATGATCACGTTATGGCTTATTTTAAACGTCGTCTCTCACAAGCCCCGCGCGATTCAGACTTTGCCCTCGCTTATGTTAAACACCACGCACAGACAAGACAGGAACAGGAAGCCTGCATTGGCGCTGTGCGTTTCAAATGTGATGTCCTGTGGTCACAACTTGATGCGCTGCATCATGCCTATGTCTCCCCTGGCCTAATCCCCCCCGGCGCATGGAACCCTGACGATAAAAATGACTGAGAATGCGACAAAACCATATATTGTCGAGCTACAGTCTCGCCCTGCCTTCACCCGCTATGCAAGATTGCATGACGACCAGGCGCGGCAAAGAACCGTCTTGCTTGCGCCTGAGCGCGCCTATGAACTTGACGCAATAAGTCTTCTCGTTCTGCGCCAGATCAATGGGCGCACGCCTCTCAGCGATCTCTGCCAAAGCCTGGCGCAACAATTTACTGCGCCATTTGAGGTCATTGCAAAAGACGTCTTACATCTGCTTCAAGGTCTTGCAGATAAAAGATTGCTTTGCGACGGCCCGCCAGAACAATTGCCAACGACGGCTCTGAGGACGCGCGCACCCATCAGCCCACGTGCTGGCGGACCAACAGGCTTACTTGCTGAATTAACCCATCGCTGCCCGCTCCAATGCCCCTATTGCTCCAACCCACTCGAACTCGAACGTGCAAACACCGAGCTGCAGGCAGATCAATGGGGAGAGATCTTCAGACAGGCGGCTTCAATCGGCGTGCTTCAACTGCATTTATCTGGCGGCGAACCAACAGCGCGACGAGATATTGAAGAGATAATCTCACATGCCGTTAAAGCAGGTCTTTATACTAATTTGATCACATCCGCTGTTTTAATAACACAACCGCAACTACAAAGATTTGCTGACATCGGCCTAGATCATGTGCAAATTTCTATTCAGGACATAGACGCTGACAATGCAGATTATATCTCCGGATATCGTGGCGGCGTCCCGAAGAAATATCAAGTTGCACAATGGGTTCGAAACCTTGGTCTTGGCTTGACCATTAATGCGCCCATCCATCGGCAAAACATAGAGAATTTACCAAAGATTATTGACTTTGCCGTTGAGGTTGACGCGCAGCGTATCGAGATCGCGCATATTCAATATTATGCCTGGGCAATAACAAATCGTGCGGCGCTAATCCCAACACGCGAGACCTTTCTCAAAACTGTCTCGCTCATCGAAGAGTTAAAAGCACAACTAAAGGGCGTGCTAAACTTCGATTTTGTCGTGCATGATCATTACGCAACGCGACCTAAAACTTGCACAGGCGGCTGGGGGCAATCCATCCTTGTCGTCACACCTTCTGGCAAGGCCCTGCCCTGCCATGCAGCGCAAACATTGCCAAATCTTACCTTTGATAATGTTCTTGAGAGACCACTGGAGGAAATATGGTTTCAAAGCTCAGCCTTTAACGCCTTCCGCGGTACTGAGTGGATGAAGGAGCCCTGCCGTTCCTGCGACAGACGGGAGATAGATTTTGGCGGCTGCAGATGCCAGGCTTTTCTCGTCACGAATGATCCGGCTGCGACCGATCCAGCCTGCAGCTTATCGCCACAACACGCGTTTTTTGCTGCTCTGGGGGAAGATGAGTCTCTTGCCCCTGCGCCGGCGTTTATTTACCGACGCTTTGGATCAGGCGCTTTTGACGCCAACTGATCCTTAACAATATCTTGCTTTCCCAAAATAAAAATTATGCGAGTATTTTTTTGCTCGGTAACGAAAGAGCAACTTCCGCCATTTATCTTAACGACTGTCTCGCCAAGTTAACAATTTGTTACGCATAACCTTATGCAGTGGAGTGAGAGTCATGAAGTCGCGGGATACACTTGTGCGCCTGAAGCGCTTTCAAGTCGAAGAAAAACGTCGGCGCATCGCACAGCTCAATGCGATGATTGCTGAATTCACCCGTATGGGGAACGAACTAGATCGCGAAATATCCTCTGAAGAAACCCGCGCAAACATAAACGACCCTAACCACTTCGCCTACCCAACCTATGCACGCGCAGCCCGCAGTCGACGCGACAATATTACAGCCTCCATCAATGATCTGCGTGGACAGCTACAAGAGGCGGAAACGCTGTTTCAGGAAGCAAATGAAGAATTTGAGAAAGCTCAAGTTCAAGAAGCGCGCGATCGCGGCGCTGAAAGAATGGTCGATATTGTCGCCGAGCGACGAACGCTGGAAGGGCCTATTGGCCTGCGGCGCGGAGCCTGATCGCAGTCGCCGGTCAACGCCTATTCGTCCCGATCGCCCGCAACTCCCTCAAATGTTTCGGCAAATTTCGCCTCAGTCGTGCCTTTTAGAACGCCGAGTCCATAAAGGCCAATCAAATAAAGCGCGGCGCCGCTAAAGGCGCGCGCTTGCGGTCCTGGCGAGCGGATCATCTCTAGGGATTCGTCGAGCTTGTGTTTAAAGGCATCCTGCATTTTCGCTAAATAGGCGCGCCCACGACGACTGGCCACGCGGCGCGTTGCTACATAACCGAGAGCAAAGACAAGGGCGATCGCAGCAAGGACGAGAAAAAGCAGGTAGGATATATTAGAGCGTCCATCTGCAAGCAAAATTGACAGCTTAAATCCAGCAAAACTCAGTATCGCCGCCGTTGATAACCCTTCCATAAGGCGACGCACATGCTGTACGGAGGCTGGCTGCAGAAGCTTTTGCGCATCAAGTCGCGCATGTACCGGCAACAAAAGACGCATCAGATCTTGCCGTAAAATCTGATCATCAAAAATCTCTTGAGCTTTGGGCGCCGTTTCCAATTTTTTCAACAGGCGTAACTCAAGATTTGAAAGGGAGCTGGTCTCTTTGTCTTTCTCAGTGCGCTTGATGCGCGTCTCTTGTTCAAGCGTAACATATCCGCGCTCATCGAGATCATAAATTAATGTGCGGATGACCTGGCTTAGACCGCCGGCAAGATAGGCGACCTCCATGGCGTCTGGAGCATCTTGGATTGCTGGCGACTGTTGACCAGTACGATCAGCCAAATAAATGGCGCCAGCCGTTATTGACAAAACAACAAAAACCAAAAGCCCGAATATATTTAGAAAATCGGGGGCGGACAGCGTCGAAAAAACGAAATCAAACAATGAGACGCCTCCAAGGAAACACCAAGGCTTCTTCCAACCTTACGCCATTTAAGCAAAAGGACATAAAAGAAAATCGATCATTACGCGACGCGCGCCATCAGAGCTGACAGAGTCTTCGCGCTTGTAATGTCACAACAACAATCACAGCAATGCCCACAGCCTGGTGCGCTAGCGAGAAATAAAAACGCTGAAGCTGAGCGTCCGCCTGCCCTAAAACAAGCAAAGTCGTCACACCAAGCGCGATCTGGGCAAGGATATGCAAAAAAACAATAACCGCGCCACTTCTCACCTTGCCGTCAGAATTAACCGCCGCATCGACCAAATGTACAGCTGCAAGAATGAAAATAATATACCCAACCATTCGATGCAGGAACTGAACAGTCAGTGGGTTGTCAACGAGATTGAGCCAAGCTGGCTCCAAAGACCACAGAGACGTCATCGGCGGGATGAATGAACCATCTATAAGCGGCCAACTATTATTAACCAGGCCCGCACGCAATCCAGCAACCAGACCGCCAATAAAAATCTGCATAAAAACAGATCCCAGCAAAATGAGAGATTCAATTTTTAATCGTCGCGCATGTTCATGTACTGACATTGATTTTTGTGGGCCTAGCCCGCCTGCCACCCACATACATGCCGAAATAATCAAGGCCGCGATCAGTAAATGAATAGCCAGGCGCTCTTGCGCCACTTCCGTGCGATGGATCAGTCCAGACGAAACCATCCACCAGCCCACGCCTCCTTGCAACGCGCCCAAGGCTAATATGCCGAGTAGCCTTGGTTTAAGGCCCGCTGGCAGACGGCGGGTTGTCCAGAAAAATATCATGGGTAGGAGAAAGACGACGCCAATTAGGCGGCCCAGCAGACGATGTCCCCATTCCCATGCGTAAATATATTTGAACCCCGACAAGGTCATATCAGGGAAGAGTTCTTTATATTGCGGGATTTGCTGATAATCGTCGAACGCTTGTTCCCATTCCCTGTCATTTAAGGGCGGGATGACGCCGGTGATCGGCTTCCATTCTACAATTGACAGACCTGACTCCGTCAGCCGCGTCGCGCCGCCGACAATAACCATTAAAAACACTAAAGCGGCGACAATCCATAACCAGTTGCGAACGGCTTGTGCATTCTCTGCTGTCGCACGGCGTCTGATTGCCGGGGCAGGCTCAGGAAAAAGAAGCCAGTTTTCCATTTGCGCCTCGAATTTATGTCGCCTTGCCTGAAGGCATGTTCAAAGGAGGAGATAAGAGATCGCAGGCCCGCTTGTCCACACCCCACAAGGGGCAACCAAGCAGCATTAATTTTTCTGCTTATAAACCTCTCTTGTGACAAGGTAAGATTAATAGTCAGCGAGTCGGGGAAGGGCCGTCGTGATCAGAAAGCCGCAAGAAAAAATCAATTTTTCTGAATTACGCGCAATCGGAGACGTCGCCGAAACTCTGAAGCTGCCGCCACATGTTCTGCGGTTCTGGGAAACGCGTTTTCGACAGATCAAGCCTGTTAAACGCGCTGGCGGTAGACGCTTCTATCAGCCAGGCGATATTGCCCTCTTAGAGGCCATCCGCCACCTCCTCTATCAGGAGGGCTACACGATACGCGGCGTGCAACGCATTCTGAAAGAGCAAGGGATTGACGCCGTAGTCGCCCAGGTCGATCAGACACGGCGATTGGCGGCAGTAGAAAGCGCGTCTCAGACAGTTCAGCATGAGACGGCGCTAAATGCCTGGGATCCACGACAAAAAAGCTTGGACCTCCCCCTGCCCGCGCCCAAAGAAACCGTCAGACAAGAGCCTCATATCGACATACCAGCTACAGCTCCAGTTGTAGAAATTCTGCGCGATGAAGAAGGCGCCGCGTCAAATACAGGGACGTTCTGGATACAACCGTCCTCTTCGTCCGCGCCAATAAATATCCTTTACGACAATAAACCCTGCCTCACTGCCCCTCAACGCGTCGCGCTGCTCGAAGCACTGACTGAGATTGAGGAATGCAAAAGGCTTTTGAGCTTGACGCTAAGATGAGGGGCCGCTGATTGCCACAGGCACAGGGCATAACTATAAGGCGCAGAGTCGGAGTGTAGCGCAGCCCGGTTAGCGCACTTGTCTGGGGGACAAGGGGTCGTGGGTTCGAATCCCGCCACTCCGACCAATTATCGTCATAATATACTGTTTTTATTAAGTATTAACAAAAACTAATCCATCGCGCCCCATATATAACCCCACAAACCTGCGAAAATTTTGGTTTCGTTTTGCGATATTTCACGCCTATTTTACGTGAATTGTGGTATATTTCTCGTCAGTCGCGAATGACACGCGTCAGAGCAACTCCAACTACTGACAGAGCAACTCCAACAACGGGGTAATAATATTTTAGGCAAAGTCGTAGCATTTGATTGAGGTAATGGCCCTACCGAACCTTGTGGATATTGGGCGCAACAAATTAAGAATGGGACGGCTTGCGATCCATGGACAGGCGGTAATTTAGCTTGTTCGTGGAAGCGGGATCATTAAAGACAGCATATTCTAAACATCTATATATACAGGCAAGCGGCTTCATCTAAGTTGCCATAGCGACAACGCCAACCCGATACGGTGAACATCACCCCCGATTTGCCGATTGACGGAACCCATAATAGAACATGCTTTCCAAAACACTGAGCTACTTTTTAGCAGGACCTTATTTATTCGGGCGAAAATGCGCACGGGCACTAGCTATGGCCCCTTTCTTAAAAAAGCTTGGTGGGTGGGGGGCTTTTGCTAATAGAGGCTCAGCAAAAATAAATTTCCTATAAGCATTTGTCAGCGTTCAACCTGCAAAAATATCTGCAACATGTCTTCATATGTGTTCCTGCATCACGTCATCATATGTCATCATTACGCGCAGGCAGACTATCTGACTCTCTCATTTTCCCTCATAACTCCTGCCACTTCCTGTTCAACAGGAAAATACTAATCGACGGCAAGATAGACGATGCTCTCTGCACATCACTTAAATATCCGGCACGACTCACGTTTATGCAGCAATGCAAGTCGGAGGCTTACTGTGAAAGTTTAA
>DAIRFH010000001.1:0-100465 GCA_036795145.1 Methylocystis sp.
TGCAACCACCCTCAATTCATATTCCAACCCTGCCATCCCGGGTCAGCTTAATTATTCCGGCATGAAAACCGGCTGGACAGCCGGCGCTGGCCTAGAATGGATGTTTGCTGAGAACTGGAGCGCCAAGGCGGAAGGGCTTTATTACGATCTTGGCTATGCGAGCCTTGCATCAAGCCCTGTAACCACACTCTGCGGTGCGGCGACATGCCTTTCCCCCGATGGAGGAACCTATGGCAATGGTCTTTCGTCAGGCACCGCCATTTGGAGCAATATTGCGGTCACAAAGATAAAATTTGATGGCGTTATCGCTCGCGCCGGCGTGAATTATCATTTCAATTTTGGCAAAGAAGAAAGCGTGATCGCCAAATATTAATTTCAATTTGCATAATGATAAAAGCCCGACCAATAAAAGCCGGGCTTTTTTGTTATGAAGATAAGACTGAAGCTTTAAGTTTTATTGAATTAGACGCTGTAAGGATTTTCCTTGCTTGGTCGATAATTCTTTGTCATCAACCGTGCCATCATTATCGGGATCAGCATCCTTAAAAATTTTCTCTACATAATTCTGAAATTCATCGCGCGACACTGTTTTATCAGAATCTGGGTCTGCAACTTTCAGAGACTTCTTATCAATTCGGCCTTTAAGCTCTTTGGCGTCAAGCGTCTCATCACCATCTTTTTCCAAAGTTGTGAAGAGATCATTGGCGGCCTTTTTAACTTCGGCCAAATCGAGCGTTTGATCATTATCACTATCAAGAGCAGACACCACAGAGGATGGCTCTTTTGCAAGAGCTGGCAAGACGTCAGCGCCGAAAAAAACTGAGAGAGTTGTTATGCTTATGAGCATTGTTCTATTCATGTGATCCTCCGATTAAGAACGTGGTTGTTTAGACATTTTCAACAAATCAGGTTTGTGAAATTTCATCTCTTTTAATAATATTTGTCTTCTACTCTACTGGCTAGAATTATAAATAAGCGTAAATTTAGGATCCAAAAAACTTAAAAATTTAATAAGACTCACGTCCCGCAAAAGGTCCGATATGTCTCATTTGACGGCGCTGTAACATGATGAAACGCAGAATATTTATTGTCCAGGTCATACGGATCCTGAAGCGCTTCAAGTAAGATTGTAAATTTTGACAAATTTTTATCCTCAACTGCGTTCGACAAAGCCTCTTCAACATAATGATTGCGCGGGATAATTGCCGGATTTGTCCTCCGCATCAGCGAATAAGCCTCGAATTTTGAGTGATTTTCTCGTGATGCTCGTGACATCCATTTTTCTTGCCATGATAGGAAGGCGCCATCTTGATAGATCAGAGGGATAATATTGCCTTCATTACTTAGAAAGCGGAATGTGTCCGTATAATCAGCTTTCGCGCCTTCCATCCATGTCAATAATTCATGGATAAGCGCCGCGTCATCCTCTTCTTCGAGAATCAAGCCCAGTTTACGTCGCATACCACTCAGCCAGAAATGATCATAACAATCGCTAAATGTGCCTATTGCGGCTTCTGCAATTTCGATTGATTTTTTTGGATCCTGATCGATTAACGGCAACAATGTTTCTGCAAATCTTGCCAAATTCCATTGCGCTATAGCTGGTTGGTTCTGATAGGCATAGCGCCCATGGCGATCAATAGAGCTAAAAACTGTAGAGGGACGATAACTGTCAAGAAAGGCGCAAGGGCCATAATCAAGCGTTTCGCCAGAAATCGCCATATTGTCGGTATTCATAACGCCATGAATAAAACCAATATGCATCCAGGACGCAATGAGAGACGCCTGTCGTTCGATAGCCTGAATTAATAAAGAAGCATAAGGATTTTCGCTATGCGCCGCCTGCGGATAGTGACGCGCAATTGTATAATCCGCCAATTGTCGTAAAAGGTCTCGATCTCGCAGCGCCGCTGCATATTCAAAAGTTCCAACACGAATATGACTAGAGGCAATGCGCGTAAGAACCGCGCCGTCTAATATTTTTTCTCTATAAACGGGCGCGCCAGTTGCAATCACGCAGAGACTACGCGTTGTTGGAATTGACAGAGCATGAAGAGCTTCACTGATAAGATATTCTCGCAGCATTGGTCCAAGCGCGGCACTGCCATCGCCTGAGCGCGAAAATGCCGTTAATCCACCGCCCTTAAGTTGAATATCAACTCTTTCGTTTTTCGGCGTTACATGTTCGCCAATCAGGATAGCGCGCCCATCGCCAAGCTTATTAAAATGTCCAAATTGATGCCCACAATAGGCCTGGGCAATTGGCGCGGCGTCTTTTGGGAGATGTCGCCCTGAAAAAACATCTAGAATTAACGCCTCATCTCTTTGACTGAAATTGAAACCAAGTTCTTCAGCCAGCTTATAGTTAAAGATAGCAAGTTGAGGGGATGGCGGCTTAGCCGGAAGCGCCTCGTGATATAAGGCTTTGGGCAAGAGTATGTAGCTGTTGTCAAAACGCCAAGGAGCAGCAGCGCTATCGCAAGGTTCATTAATCATCATAATTTATAAAACCAAATAATCATTACAGAATCACAATATGATCGGTTCAGCGCCAGACAGCAAGTAATGATTCAATTAACTAGAAAGACGAGGCAAAATTTAGGGATCATTGATCAATGCAACTTGCAGAATTTTTTAGACAAATGGATAATCTCAAACAAATTTGACTTTACGGAAAACACACTATGCAAAAATATACATGATCATAATACAGGTCACTTCTACCAGTCACGCGTAAGATTATTTCCAGCCATTTTCACTTGAAATTTTGCCAATTGCGTTCTGTTTAGCTGCAATTGAGTAAAAACTTTCCTTCAAGGCATTACAATAATTAAGCGACATCAATTTTATCAAAATATTTTAAATAAGCCCTTGGTAAAAAACTTTCTTCTTCTTAGATAGCAATAAAAGCTCCCGTTAGAGCATCAATGCTGGAATATGCACATGACACTCTATCCAGACGCAAAATCGATCGGAAAAAGACTGGCGATCTTGAGACTCGCGAGAAACTACAAAACCCAAGCGGAAATCGCTCATGCCATTGGCGCTGAACATCGTCAGTATCATGTATGGGAGAAAGGTAGAGGCAAGATACCCATACCCTACGCCATAAGACTGAAAGAACTACTAGGCGTGACGCTGGACTATATCTATGTCGGCGACACCAGGGGGCTCCCAAGCTCTTTGGTAAGATTGATCGAAAAAGATCCCGTCAAAAATTTGAGCAATAATCCTGCACCAATGCGCAGATTACAGCTGGAGGAGATGGATGCCTGAAATCATACCTCTCTTCGAACTGGAAGCTGCCGTCAAATCTTAAAAAAATGTGTTGACGGCATTCCAGCTCAAGATTTGAGCATACAGGTATGGATCTCTACGCCTTACTTGGCTGAGATCTTAAGCTGTTGCGTCAAACTTTCGATTTCCTGCTGAGCTTGGATCTGATTTGTTACATCATATTGCACGCCAAGATAATAAACGATGTTACCGCGATCATCGAGCAATGGTTTTACGTCTAAACGATTATAAAACAACTCACCGTTTTTCCTGTAGTTTCTCAGCGTCACCTCTATCGCTTCGCCTTTTTTAATCGCTGCACGCAATTTATCGATCTCGGGCTGTTCTCTATCCTGACCCTGCAGGAAACGACAGTTACGACCAACGATTTCATTTTTTGGATAGCCGCACATGTCTTCAAAAGCTTTATTTGCATAGACGATCGGCGCATCTTCCATGTCCGGATCCGTCAGCGTCACGCCATTCACGCATGAATCGAGTATTTGCGTCAGTACATGCGGAATGACGCCGTTGTCTTTTTGAACGATAAACATTCCCCTACTCCATCTCTAAATCTCGATAGACCTGTCCCAGCGTCAAGCTGGCGAGGCTTCCAAGAGATTCTTTATATTCTCGATTGTTTGGATTGCGCCGTCTTGCAATGCTGTCTTGATCAGTTTCTGAAAAGGACGCATCATCAAATCAATTTCTTGTAACTCGAAAGTGAAGGACACCCTTGTCTTGTCCGGACCTTCGGAAGCGAGAACATAAGATGACCGAAAAGGCTCAGATACGCCTTTAATCTCTAACTCATTTACAGGCTCAAATTTGCTAAACTCAAATATTGACTCGCTATCTATTCCTCGATCCCGCGTCACCTGTCTGCCCTTGGTGCCAGGCCCAATTGGCGAAGGAGAGATTTGCTCCAACTCGACAATTTGAGGGCACCACTTTGGGTAATTTTCGAAAAAGTTTTTACCGATAACTTCATAAGCCTTTGAAATTGGACAGTTTATGACATCATCGGCTTGGCCAGCAACGGGTGACGTCCCCCCAAGACCCAGCATATTTTACCCCTCCACAACTTCTGTTACTTGGCGCTGACAAGAACAAAGAAAAGAGTCTCAGGCAATAGACATTGTAGGTGTCGCGGTCGGTTGATCAGTCTACTCTAGTTTCAAGGCCTCAGTCTTGGTGATCAGTGGGGAAAGGCCAAGATTTACTCTTAGCCACCGACAACAGAGATAAGCCAGGTTAGGGCTTTGAAAGAGTAATAGACAAGACTTGTGAAAAACGAGCCTTGTTCGTCTTAGTCGTTGCGAAGCCAGTAATATCCCAAAGTTGCAACCGCGACGGCAAAAACGAGCACAACGAGACCATATCCAGCCATGGCGAACACTCCTGTGAATGACTGAGCAAATAATTAGCGCCCCCACCAAGCTCGACAAGGCCACTTAAACTGCCCTGAGTAAGGGAAAAGAACCCTCTTCAAGTGGTGATTGCCCGCTTATTACGGATGATTTTCTTGGATAGCCGCCATTGCCACTTTTTAATAAGATCAAACCGTCAGTATGGAGAGGTTGAAGTTGGTTGACTTTCATGGGTTTTGCAAAGATGGGCCAAGAAGTAGATCCTAAGCCTCAAGTCAGCACTCCAGGCCCAGGCGACCAACGCGGGCGCGTGATTTGGCAAGAGCCCTCGGTCACTCGCTCGAGGAAGTATTGGATAAGAGCGCAGGCGGCTATGGCGAGAGATAAGCTATGACCCATCATTCACAGGAGCACCCTTCCATGCAGCTCTATAGCGCCTCATCCTCTTACTACTCGATGATCGCCAGATTGGCGCTACTTGAGGCAGGTCTGCAGTTTGAAGACAAAAGACTCGATATTCATTTTAAGAAAGAGCAACTTACGCATTGGTATAGAGCGCTCAACCCAAAAATGACAGTTCCAACCCTGATAGATAAAGACAATGTCTATACAGACTCCAGAGATATCCTTCACTTGGCTGCTGATCGGGCAAATATGAATTGGCAAGACTGCGAGCCTTCAATTCACGGCGCTCTTAAATCTCTTGAAGATCAATTTTATGCCATTCAAATTGAGAAAATAACTTTTTCAAAAGCAATGCTCAGCATTCCCCCGCTGCGTTTTCTTTTTCCAAGATTGCTCAAAAATATCCTCATAAAGCTTAATATGGAACTTGCTACTGCCCCTGACAAAAATGCCGTCACTGAAAAGATAAAGCTTAATCAAGCGCGCATTGCTTTTTTTACGGAAGGAAACCTTAAAGATAAGCTGAATAATGAACTTCAATCTGTAGCTGTCTTTCTAAAGCAGTTGCCTAAGCCTTCACCCATGTTTTTTGGAGATAAACTATCCTCTGCGGATATTTTGACAGCCGTATTACTCACGCGATTAAATATGATCGGAGAAACTGATTTCGTTAAAGATTACAACGAGATTGATCTGTGGTTTAAGGAATTTCAGAGCCGGCCTGCATTTTTAAAAGCTGATATGTGGCTCAAATTTCAACCATTAAGAATATTACTAAGGACTTAAGCACAGGTCTGCTTTGATGACGATTAAGGGGCATTAGTGGAAGAGGCGCCTGTATTTTAGCTGCTCTCACCTTTCACGCCACAAATGGAGATAATCTGCAAACTGGAATATAGGCGTTTAAAAGAGTTTATTATTCTTGCCGCTTACCTTAAAGAAACAGAAATAAAGTTTGTGTGAATATAGCGTGGAGAGCGCTCATCTCTCCTAAACAAGATATATTACAATAATCATACGATCCCTATAAATCAGCTGGTCGTCTAGGCTTTGTCATCAAGCAATAGCAATAGTAATTGATGACATTTAACGAATTTATCAAAGAGATCACCATGGCGATTAAGAAATTATTCCTCATTTTCGCATTTATATGCGTATCAATGATTGCCTTACTTTATGGCGTCTCACCATCTTGGTTTGCAACAACATTCCTGGCAATAAGCGCACTTGATCCAAATATTGCGCACATATTACGTGCGGTTATGGGGCTATATTTGGCTCTTGGCTTATTTTGGCTCTATGCTGCATTTCATGAAAAGCAGCGCGATACCGCAATCCTTACTACAATCATTTTTTCAGCGGGATTGGTTTCTGGGCGCCTTTTGAGCTTTTTAATAGATGGTAAGCCTTCGCCCCTACTCCTTGCTTATGCTGTTGTAGAACTTTCGCTCATACCAATAGCTTTATTTATTTATCGTCTTTAGCAAAGCCAGCTACAGAATTTATTTCAAAAAGACATCACACATTGAGCGAGCAATTGAGATTAAAGGTGGGGGCTTTAGATAAGTGGCGCCATTATAGCACTCAAAAATAAGGCGACATTTTATATTCAACGGCGGAGACAGCTTGCTAGTTGCTGAGAATCTGAAGTCTATTTATATTTTGACAGCATTGGATACCAGCCTCTAGCTCTAAGGAATAAACCCGAAAATTTATCATATCGCCGTCAAAGGCTGATCCTCCAAAGACCCCTATCCGCTGCTCGCCATAAAATTTTTGGGGTGCGAACAGCGCATTATCTTTGATCTGAGGGAATTCATTTGTTAATGATAGCTATGACAACACTTTTAATTTCAAGGAGCTCATATCTCATTGTTTTATTTGGACCACTTTATCTGGGGACTTGAGACTCTCAGATCACCGGTTTAGTTTTAGGTAGAAAGCCACCACTGAATTCTTGGGATTATTTTGCGTGATTAAACATAAGGGGGTTTTAAATTGCCGTTTCGACTAGGTCCTTACCTCGCACAGTCACCAATCGGCATGGGAGCCCTCGGCGCTATCGTTAGCGGCTCAAGCGCTGCTGCCAAAAATGCTGAACTCCTGAGAAAGGGAACAGTTTCTCAATCTGAGGCATTGCTTGACGTGAGCAATGAAGCCTTGAAGAGCGCTGTCGTATCAGCGGCGACATCCGTTATCGTCTTGAGTGTTGGAGGAGAATTGGCTCTATCCCTGGGACTAACATTGCTAATCGGCACAACAGGCAAATACTTTTGGAATCGTGGAAAAGAGACTGCTTCTGAAAAAATTAAGTTGAGAGGCAAAAAACTCCTGCCAGTCGCAAGTCCAGATCAATTTTTATTAAAAGCATAAATCTTGAGCCGCTATGGTCAAATATGACCAAGCGAAGCTCTTTTTATGATTTCTTCCGCAGGCTGACCTGGACGTGGTAGCAAACTCATCTTTGCCACGAGCGTCTATGATGAGCTAAATAGCGTTGATTAGTGATGCCGCTTAGCTGCTTTTTTCTTCTTACTCGGCTTGGCAATAGGCGCCGGGGCCGGCATGGATTGCCACTCTTCTTCAGCGCGCTCTTCCTTTGAACGCTCATCGAAAGTTGGGTCGGTAATTTCATATTTCTGCGCTTGAAGTGAGCTTGTGACGCCAAACGACAAAACTGAAGCTACAATCAATGTGACAGCTGATGCGCTTATTTTTCTGGCCATATTACAACCTCCCGTCATGTAACATAGAAATTCATTTATCAACTGGCATATCTGCGTCGTTTCTTAAAATCTTTGATTGATATCCATCACCACAGGGTAACGATCTAGATAGTTTTATGAACCGACACCGACAATGACACCAATTTCAAAATGTGCCTACTACTCAAATTTCAAAATAATAAGCCGCTATCCCCTAGGAGAATTATCGAAATCATCGATAATATCGAGTATCTTCTTATTATGTCTATCAGCGAAGGCATAAACTAGATTTGTTTCGTCATCAGGTTGCTGACGATGAGATTGCGCTAATTTCCACAAGTCTTCAATTTCTAAAGGTACGGATCGTATTTCTTTATTTAGTGCTGGATCTATTATACCCCCGGCAAAACGAGCAATGTTCAATTGTGCCCAGTAAACCATTTTCAATGAGGCGTAAGCAGCCTCAATCGCATCTTCTAATTGGTCTAAAGACGAGCTGAGTTTCATGTCTTGATCAACTGTAAGCTTAGCCATTTGATCTCCAGCGGAAATTGGATTGATAAACAATAGACACCATAAAGGAGACGTTTTTATTGCTGAGGGTATTATGAATGAATTTTTACATTGGCGACATCACTAAAATATCAAACTTCATTGATGACAGTAAGCAGAATAAAATGTAATTTTCCGTCGCCTTTTTATTATCTTAAGCTTATGATAATAAAATAACTTGCTCACTCATAGCCACTCTATGACATTAACAGCCTAATTTTTTACTTTGTATATGACAAGCTTATCTCTCATTGACAGGGCCTCGTGAAATGTCCTCAAGGACATTAAGCCATCGGACAAAAGTTCGATTCTCTTTGCCTGATCATCAGCAATTTTATTGGATTTAGCCGCAGGCCTTGAATCACAGATACGAATTACTCGTTGAAAGCTTGATCTTGTAGGCTCTCGTTTCATACACGAAAACATCCCAGGAATTACTCATAGAGTTCCATCTGAGGCAGACACGCGCAGATTAGCGCGAGATCGAAGCATCTAATAAATGCTCGAACCTAAGAGCGCAACAGCAGCAGGAGCTATGTTGTCACTCATTAAATAAATTCTCTTATAGCCCATCTAAATATCTAATTAACGCCAAAACGAGTGATGAAATTTCTTGGATAAAGCTTACGATATGAAACCTATAAATGATAAATTACATATAGCCTTTGCAATACAGAGCCCGTCGATACTTTAATCGTAGAAATGTCCAAACATTATAGATATTTGGCGAATATGTGGAGTTGTTTAAGAAGATGGGGCGGCAGTTAATAATTATCCGTTGTGATGATCGTTTTACCATAACGGCTAGCGGACAGGTAGACGCCTAGGGAGGGAACGCCTGTCCGCTAGTTATAATAGGCTTGAAAAATATGACGCCTTAAGCTTGGCTGGTTCTGGTTTATCCATGATAATCTAAAAATTTCTTTTATTTTAGAATTACTCTATTATTATTCAACAGCGTTTAAAACCCTGATAAGCAGCGCTCATTTCCTTCTATTGTCTCACTAAAAATAACAGCAACAGACTACCCCTAGGCTCTATTACGAGGTTAAGACGTTCAAATCCAGGCTTACAATAGTTTGTCAAAGCATATAATAATACATACCAATGTTCCCATTCTGTGAACGGACCTATTTGTAAGTTTGTTTCTTAAAGAAGTGAGGATGTCTGAAGCTTTAGCTTTGGAGAGGTTTAACTCGAAACAAAAAGCATTTGAAGCGATGAAATCAAAAGACCATAGATGGCCCATTAATATTGAACGTCGTAGCGTAACAAAGACAATATTGGGTTTTATTTATGCCGCTGGTCTCAGCATAAAAACAGCTATGGCCAAAGCTGAGTTGGCGCCTACTCAGACCGAGGATGAAGGTTTTATGCGCCTTGCTCTCGAGGAAGCCAGACAAGGAGATTTCCCGTTTGGAGCCCTCATCGTTCAAGATAAAAAAGTTTTAGCTTCCGGTCACAATACTGGAATAAAGTCCAATGATCCGACGGCGCACGGAGAAATTGTCGCTATTAGAAATTTTACCTCGAAATACCCTGCAAATAATTTGAAAGGCGCAACAATCTATACAACTGGCGAACCGTGTCCAATGTGCATGGGAGCTATTATCTGGTGTGGTTTTGGACGCGTGGTATATGCTGCATCAATTAAGCAGCTTTCAACACGACTAGACCAAATTCAATTGACATGCTCAGATCTCGCTGAGGCATCACCGATGAGTAATATTAAAATTACTGGCGGCATCCTTGCTTCTGATGCTCTTGACTTATTTAAGTAAACAATTGTCCCTCAATCATTGTCTAAATGATATTCAAAAGAACAATAGTATCTATCATCCGCGTTTAGTGGAGAGATACTAATATTTACTTCCCACTACCTAAATCGGCTTGATTTAAAAATAACATTACGATGCCAAAAATAACAATAAAACGGAATGAAGGTTCTTGCATATTATAGGCGCCTGCCCGCCACATTTGAAACCATTCTCCCCCGATAATCATAAATCCAAATAGATAAAGGAGGAATAGTATAGCTACCCCCAGGATTACCAACTCTTTTGATTGATTAAATACCTCATCTGCGGCTTTCAAAACAATACAAAGCCGCCAACATCCAAAAAGAACAATTGCTCCTCCCAGAAATTGAGTCGCAATAATTAAAAGATAGAGAAAATGAAATATTATTTCGCTATGGATAGATCTGCTGCTTAGGGAGCTTCTTGGAACCATATCCATGGAAACTATATGCCGAACAACATCGAAATTTGTTCCATAGTCAAAAACATTATTAAATCCGATAGTGATAGCAAAAACGCCTGCTGCAGCGCCAATAGCAATTTTTGTAAGGCGGATTAACATATTAATAGTCCTAAATTTTAAACTGGGCCATCTAGAAAATGGCCCAATAATTCCAGCAAGATTTCCAAGCCACACCACAATAATAATGCATTTATATAATAGTTTAAGATATGGATGCCTGCCAAGCCGTAAAAACTCTAATCGCTAAGGTTACCAATATTTATTCATAGAAAACTCTCGCCCAAAACGCTCGAAAATTCAAATAGACTCCATATTGCGTAGAAAATTTATTACATCGCATAAATTTACATTTCCAGCATAACAAAAAGTCACCGTAAGTTTTACTTCGACCAAATTATCGTTCAGCCTGAGTTGTTTTAGCGAACAGTAACCCTAGTTGAAAAATATCTGCTTAAGAGCGCCCCTATCTGAGGGAAATTTTTCAAATGCGGCTCAGTTCACATGAATGGCGCAGCTCTGCATCAGCTTTACCAGCGGGAGCAAAAGTCTTCGAGGATGACTGGTGCTTTGTAGATAACAAAGGCGATTACCACGCACGTCTTTACCATTTTAGTGAGACCGACTCTACCGGAATTTGGCATTGGCGTGTTTGGATTGATAATAAGCTTTACAAGGGCGTCTGTCATACAAGAAACGACGCTAGAGACGAATGTGAGAGGCTTTTAGTGAAACATAAAGTAATCTTGTCACCCCTGGAGAGCAAGCTGTTTACTTATGAGTGATGCATTCAAAAGCATAAATTCATTATTGGCTATTCATAATTGAATATGCTGCTAGAAAGATTTTTATACTAAAAGCAGAAGTTGCTACATTTTATTAAGTCAAAAATTTCCGCGTCATCTCCTCAAAAAGTGGCTGACAAGGTTGAGCCCTGTCAGCCAAGTTATTTTTATTACCGCATTGACCTTGGGAAATACAATGAGGCAATTTATTGAGATGAGCATGTAGGAGATTTCGTTGCATGAAGCGTCAAAATTCGCCATTCTACAACTAATCACCGTCGAATAAATCAACTGAGTTAGAAATTACTGGTTCAGCATTTATTAGGTTATTTGAACTTTTGGTGACAAAAACTCAGATATATTTAAAAAATATAGCCTCTTTGAAAAATGTCAGGAGAGCTATTAAAAAAATTAAGACATACTCACTAATGCTCTGCTGTGCGACTTCTTGCTAATTGCTACCTTTCCAATAAGTCTTCATGGAACTGACAGGCGTCTGAGGCTGCCTTTTATCTTCTCAGCTCTTCATGATAGTCTTCTTGTCTTGCTCTAATAACGAATTATTTAGATGGTACGGGATATCACCTAACTGGAGAAAGAACATGCTTTATCGCTCGCTGGCCCTAATTATGACCGGAGCTGCGCTTGCGCTAACAGCCCCACAAATGGCGTATGCTGAAGACCCTATCAGCCATGCCATTGACGCCCTTCTCGGCAATCCAGACTACCATCTCGATCAGGCTGTTTCACACACCCAAGAAGCTATTGCACATGGCCAAGCAGGACACGCCCACAGTCTCGCGCATCATGCACGTGAAGCTTTGATAAACGCGCAAGCTCAATATGCTGCCTATCAAAATCCACATGTCGCCGAGGCCGCAACGCATCTCAAAGCGGCAATACAAAACGGCGATAGAGGTCATGCGCGCATGGGCGTCACTCACGCCAGTGAAGCGCTAACTCATCTCAACGCCGCGAAATAAGGCCTTATAGACCAATAATATGATCCTTGGTGGATTGCTGGCGATAGGACAGTTAAAAGCCTATAAAAGACCCGACGCCATGCGTAGAGAGCGTCGGGTTCTGTTAATTGTTTGGACCTGGGTTTTGTAGTAACGCCGCGGGCACAAACAGTGCGCAACTTTATTTAACTTCCATGACCTATTCGCGATTCAGTTGGCCATCTTACTTTTCAGCTTCTTAAGCGCCATTGCGCAACCAACGCTCATTTCTTCTTTATGACCCTTTAAACATTGAAGTAGTCGACCGCCGCCAGGTTCAATTCCATTACAAAGCCGTTCGACGTCGGGTTTACAATATTTCATCAAAGCATCAGCCCCAGCTGCATGTGCCGAAGTACAGCAAACAAAGATCATAGCAGCAAGGGTGAATTTCTTAATGGGTTTTGACTTCATAGATACCACCACTATAACAGGTTATTTTCTCTAGAATTGCAAAAACATATATTGATGAGAGCGATAAGACCACAAAAATTTGTGCGGCTTTGGACACGCATAGTTGTGGAAACTCCGAGGCGTTTTGCACCATAATTGATGTCTTTATTAAGCCTGCTCTGCACCTGCCTTACCGTCAGTCACCATAAATGACGCAAGCGTGCTTACTGGCGTCTCTGGATCTCGATGGTTGGCGACGACACGAAGGTCTGTTTTTAAGGATTGACGCGTGAGGGTCATGACGCTGTAGCCACGATGTATGCCGGTCGCAAATTTAATATGCGGGCCTTCCGCCTTTGCAGTTTGTATCATATCCTCAGCGGGCGGCGTCGATGTGATGGAGGTTCCACAAAATTCCGTGGCTATTGTCGGGGAATCGGGTCGGTTAAAATCTCGTTTCAAGTCAGCGACCCAATAGGAATGCACATCTCCGCCAATAACGATTGGATTTGTGACCTTGGTTGATAGGAGCGTGTCCATCAACCTATCCCTGGCGGCTGGATAACCATCCCAACCGTCTGTATAAAACTTCTGCCCCTCGCCTGCCTTGCTATCAGCTTGCGCCATCAAGGTTTGCTGAGCGAGTATATTCCACCTACCTTTGCTCGAAGCTAGTTTGGCGGCAAGCCAAGCCTCCTGTCGCTCGCCGAACAGCGTGGCCTTAGGATCGAGGCGTTCCTGGCAATTCTCAATAACATTCGAGCCGCCGCGCCCGGGCTTAGGACAAGGTTGAGGCGAACGAAACTGGCGATCATCTAGCAGATTGATTTCAGCCAGCTGCCCAAACTTCAATTGTGAGTAAATACGCGCATAGGCATCAAATGGCGCCATAGTACGACGCGCGGGCATATGCTCATACCAGGCCTGATAGGCAGCAGCGCGGCGGTGAATGAACCAGCGCGGGTCATCGGCATTCTCTGAGCGATCATCTGCATAGTCATTTTCAACTTCATGATCATCCCATACAGCCACCCATGGGAACGCCGCATGCGCAGCCTGCAAATTGGGATCAGATCTGTAGAGAGCATAGCGTGCACGGTAATCGTCAAGCGTTATTGGCTCTGGGCTGGCGTGTGAGCGCACTTTATTCTCACCCCAAGAGGACTCGTAAATATAGTCGCCAAGATGAATGACTAAATCCAGATCTTCCTGCGACATATGGCGATAGGCGCCATAAAAGCCCTGCTCATATTGCTGGCATGAGGCAAAGGCGAAGCGAAGTTTCTCAGGCGACTGATGGATAGAGGGCGCTGTGCGCGTGCGACCTGTTGGGCTTGTCGCATCAGCCACATGAAAACGATACCAATAGTCTCTCCCTGGCGAGAGTTTTGTTGTCTCTAAATGGATAGAATGCGCAAAAATTGGCTCAGCCCAGGCCTGGCCCTGATCAACAATAGATTTAAAGGCCTCATCCTCTGCAATCTCAAAACCAACAGCCACTGCCTCTGGCGGCATGCCGCCGGCAGGGGATAGAAATTCGGGGGCGAGCCTAGTCCACAAACAAACGCCATTATGTTCTGGATAGCCTGAGGCAACGCCTAAGGTGAATGGCGTAGTGGAAAAAACAGGCTTAGCCCAAACTTTTGGCGCATAGTCCGCAAGAGCGATAAGCATGCCATAACCAAGAAACCGCCGGCGTGAGAATAAGCCACCCTTCATTTGAGCTACTCTAATTAACGACCGAAACTATATTTGCATTAAAGCCATGACAAAATCATGTAAGTAAAATCGGCTTAACTATTTCGGGTCTCATCAAAGTGATCATTACGCGTCAGGAATCGAATGCACCGGCATAATTTCAACGCTATCGCCGGGAAATAATGTGAAGTGGGGATGATCTATGAATATTTTAGCAGCCTCTTCATGAGAAGATGCGCGCACCACCATATAAGCCCCAATCATATTGCTCATATCTTCAATGCCTGTCGCGTCAACTCTCTTAGTTTTTCCAACCGGACCGCCAATCGCAACAATATCCTGTTCGTGCCTTGTCACCCAGGCTTGCCAAGCGACGATGCCTTGCTGCGCGCGCATTCCTTGCTCCGTCTCAGACAAAGCATTCCAGGCGGCCTGCTTGCCGCCTTGTTTGTCACCGATGAATAAAGCAAGGTAATTACCGGTAGGCGTCATATATTCTGCTCCATTCATGAATGGTCGTGGAAACGCATATCGACGTCAACCTATCTTTCGAAAAGATTTCCGTCATCTCTTTGAACATCAACATAGAGAATCACTTTTTAGGCCCCGATCAATGCATACTCATTCCGACCATCAACATGACCATAGGCCAAAATCTTTTGAAAAAGCCTTTATAATTGGAATAGCGCTGAATGCGTCGTTCATTGTCATTGAGGGAATTTATGGAATTCTTGCAAATTCAATGTCACTTTTAGCAGATGCCGCGCATAATCTCACAGATGTTCTTGGTTTAATTGTCGCATTTATTGCTAGTATTCTTGTTAAACGATCCCCATCACCAAAATTCTCATATGGCCTACGCGGGACGTCTATTATTGCTGGGCTTTTTAATGGCCTATTTCTAATAGTCGTTGTTGGCGCAGTCTCATTTGAGTCTGTTCAAAGACTATTAAAACCTGAGCCAACGCAGAGCCTAACAGTTATCATTGTTGCAGCTATCGGTATTATCATAAATGGCATTAGCGCATTAATGTTTGCCTCAGGCCAGAAAAATGACATCAATATTAAAGGCGCATTTCTGCACCTAGCGGCAGACGCACTTGTTTCATTAGGCGTTGTCATTACAGCGCTCGCAACCCTCTATACAGGATGGATATGGCTCGATCCGGCCGTTAGCCTTACAATTAATATAATTATTATATGGAGTTCCTGGGGGCTGCTCAAACAAGCTTTTAAGATGTCGATACAGGCTGTCCCAGAAAATATTAATTTGAGTGACGTTAAAAGTTTTATTCAAATGCAGTCGGGCGTCTCGAGCCTGCACGATCTGCATATCTGGTCCATGAGCACAACAGAAATAGCATGCACATGCCACCTCATTATGGAAGATGGATATCCCGGCGACGCATTCATTCACAAATTATCAGATGACTTAGAACATCATTTCAGCATCAACCATACAACAATTCAGATAGAAACAATAAACGATTTTGAATGCAAACATTTATCTGATAATGTTGTATGAAGCTGTACAGTTATTTAATGACAGTTAAGCTATTTTTCCGGCGTTTGAAGCGATAAGCCTATCCTTGGTCCAATAGCCCTCTAAAAGAGATTTAGTGAGTAAATTTGGTCACGCGTGCAAATTTATTTTTTCCAAATATCTTTCTTGTGCTTGAGTGGCAATTTTTTGGAGCCTGTGAGACGCTGAATAAAGAAATGCTGTGGTTAAACCTAATGCAACTGCGCCATTCAGGGCTTCGATCTGAATAAGAAGCCTCCATTTTTTATCAAAAACGACGGTTGAGTCGCCCAGAGTTGTAAAAGCGCCAAGTGAATGAAGAAAAGCATCTGGAAAATTATTTGCAGCGCCAATATGGATATAAAGAGTCGTCCAGATAAGAGACTCTATGACGTGAAGTTTCATGGCGCAAAGCGCAAATATCGAAAAAAGTATACTCGATAATACGCCAGAACGCGTTCGCAATTGCGCAACTCTCTCATTAAAGAGAATTTTAGCAAGATAGAATAAAACTGTGACGTGAAGAAAAATGCAACAAATGACAGTTGCAGCCCCCCACCCCCAATCATTGGCCCAAAGCATGATCAACCCTTCATCATTGTTATTTTTTGACAAGTAAAAAACATCGTCTTGTCGACAGGTAAAGACGTCATCCACGCCCGCAAGATATAAAATAAACATAAAAATAGCTATGTCATATCGTTTCAGGAATATTCTAAAAACACATTCAAAATTAGGATTAAATCAATAGTCTAAAGTATAAACTGTCACATTACCTTTACGTAAAGAACAAATTTTTTCCATTATTTTGCGCAATAAATACCAACAGACAAATTCGATTCCCCGGGGAGGGGAATGGATAAGGTGGTCTTCAAAGGGTCTTACTCACAACCCTTTGAAGGCCATTTTTGTATTTGATTGAATGTTTTGAATATTCATCTTCCAGTGAATTGGAGCATAATAATAATTTGTCTGAGAAATAGGGTTGTAATTATGTCACGCTGTTTAACTAATCTAAGCTAATAATAATTACGACATCTTCTGTCACAAAAACCACAATAAGTCGAAATTAAATAATAAAAATTAATTGATGTACACTTCGATAAGTTAAATGAAAAAAATATGCGCATTTATAATTATAATATTTTTACAATGCCTAATGGCATTAGCAGCACAGGCCGATGGTTCTTTCTATAAGGAACTGCGGGGAAATATAGAAATACCAACAGGCGAATATGATTGGAATGGCGCTTATATTGGCCTTAACACCGGCGCAGGGATTCCTCTAAATCCCAGCGATAAGTTGCAACCCTTTGGATTGTTTCCCTCATCGTCTTATCGTCTTTCTCCTGGTAATGGCGAAAATATTGGCATGGTTGGAGGCATTCAGGCTGGATATAATTGGCAAATTGGCAGAATTGTTTATGGCGCGGAAACTGACTTTAATTATCTTGGCGGTAGAGGCGGAAAGAATGGCTTTTTTCAAGCGCCAAACTCATATCTGCCGATGGGCGATGGCGCCTACACAATCTTTTATAATGAAAGCGCCAATTATTTCGGCAGCCTGAGAGCTAGATTAGGAATAACGTTTGACCGGCTGCTCTTTTATGCAACCGCCGGATCAGCAACTGGCGGGACCCGCGGCAGCGCTACATTGAGATTGCTTCCATCAGGCTGGACGCTGCCTTACACAGCGCCTCAGTCTGGCACAACCCATGCGAAATATATAACTGGTCTGGGTTTAGAATATGCCTTTACCGATCAGGTCTCCGCACGATTTGAATATATGTTTTTAAATCAATCATTCAGCAATCAGTATTTTACTAACGCACAATCAAATATTTTTTACGTTTCAAGAATACATAATGAGAATAATGTTTTCCGTTTTGGCGTAAATAAACTTCTTGGCGACGAAAATATTGCGAAAAAAACAAGATATTATGGGCCTGACGAGGAAAGCGAAGAAAAACTCTACAGCTTCCATATACTAGAAACTAATGTCGTCCAGGGCTATCCAAAATTTTACGCCAAATATAGCGGGACAAATAGTTTTCCGCCTTCAGGAGAAGTCAGAAACGGCTCGACGACGGATCTTTTTGCAGGGTTAAGGCTTTGGCCAGGCGCAAGTATCTACGTTAATCCAGAAGTAAATGCTGGCTACGCAGTTGGAACCGGCGTTGGAAATGTTGTCGGCGCCGCCATGTATCCAAATTCTGCTTTCACACGAGGAACCTCTGGAGCGCCATATCTTCGTTTTATGCGTTATTTTTTACGCCAATCCATTGGGCTTGGCGGCGGGAGCGAGGCAGCTCAAACCGATAGTGGCGTGCGAAGTGTTTTACTCGAAGATACTGAAGGACAAGTGGCCAGACGCGTTGATAAAAACAGACTCGTTTTCACGATCGGCAAATATGCGGTTAATGATATTTTTGACGCCAATAAATATGCCCATGATCCAACAAGAGACTTTCTGAATTTTAGCTTTAGTAATGCTTTGGCCTCCTTCGATTATGCGTCTGACACCTGGGGCTACACATATGGCGCAACTGCAGAATGGATCCAGAACTGGTGGACAATCAGAGCGGGCGTCTTTCAGCTTCCTGAAGTTCCTGGCGGACAGAAGATTGAGCCCGTTGTTTGTTTGCAATGTATGGCTGTGACTGAGGCAGAAGCAAGATATGATATCTTCAAGCGGCCTGGAGTTCTAAAAATTCGAGGCTATAGCGATAATGGCTATATTGCGGATATTAATCAGATTAATAAAATTGCCTATGCAACCGATACATTCCCACCAAATCCTGCATGGCTAAGAAACAAACATACCAAGCCAGGAATGGGCTTAAGCATTGCGCAAGAACTATATCCAGATATTGGTTTTTTTCTGCGCGCCGGTATGACAAACGGCAAATATGAATCAATATCCTATACCGATGTTGATAAGAATATTGCCGGTGGTTTTGTTTTTTCAGGCAATCTCTGGAACAGACCAAAGGATGAAATCGGGACAGGCTATGCAATTGCAGCCTTGAGCGGATCTAGAGCGACCTATTTTTCTCTCGGCGGGCTTGGCTTACAAATTGGAGATGGCGCGCTCACATATGGTAATGAGAGAGTATTAGAGGCATATTATCGAGCAAGTTTAAAAGATTGGCTTGAGACCTCTTTTGATTATCAGTTGATAACTAATCCTGGATATAATCAGGTGCGTGGACCAATAAATTTCTTTGCCATACGCATGCGTGCAAGTTTCTAAAATTAAAAAGCTTGAGAGCATAAACTTTGTCAACGCCAACAAGTCACTTAAAGGTCAGCAGCGCGGCATGAGAATATACCAGCTGGTCAAACGAGCTCAGTGGCGATCAAAGATTAGCCGCTTCCTTGGCAGACTTTGCGGCAAGCTTTGCTTCAATCTTGGCAATTTTATCATCAATCTTAGCAAGCATTGCCTCTGCCTTCACAAGGGCCTTGCGCGCTTTTTCCACCTTTTTCGAGGCCGCGCCACGCAACTTAATAGCGACCGCAAGAGGATGGACGGTTTTAGGCTTTTTCGTAACTATTTTATTGGCAGTTTTCTTGGATGGGCTCGCCATGGGTGTCTCCAGTCATAATATGCGCATTTATCGTTAAATTGATCTCAGCAAAATCCATTGTTTTATGATCAATTCTCAATAATGATTGGATCAATGCCTTCTGTTGAAATCAATTCCCATTATACCACCCCAGAACGCGCCTGCAGCGATAACGGCAATCAAGCTTAGAGAGTTAAAAGATATTGAAGGGTAAGCCTTTAAAGCCAAAGCTGTAAATAGCAGGATTCCAGTTATAATGATCAAGGACTTAATTATATCAAATTTAAAAACTTTTGCTGTCTCTGGTTTTGACGCTATCCAAAGGCTCATTGGGGAAGCCCATTCATTAAAAAAGATAAACTCAATAGATCCGCCCCTAGGCGCTTGCATTAGGTAGGATTTTTCCTGCTTAGTTTCCAACATTACTTGAGATTTACTTTCCATCGCCTGGACAGCAAGACGAGCAGACCTCTCAATATTTTTTAGCTCTGCATAAATCCAAGTATTTTCTGCTGCGATCTGATTTTTAATTTTATATGCCTCGTTGCATTCATGGGTTAGATCATCAAGCCTTTGCTCCAAGACCTTCTGCTCTGCAAGCTTTAACTCTTGCGTGATCGCATTTGAGTGATCACTATTTTGAATGACATCATTCTCATTCGATTCTTTATTATTGAGCTGACTTTCAAGATCTTCAATGTATTCGACGGCGGCGTCAAAAGTTCTGTGCGAGAAACGTCCTGCACGCAACTCTTCCATCAAAGAGTTTCTATCCATCTGGTTCTGCACGTAATCCTCTCCTCTGATGCCTGTCATTTTAAACGACAACTTAGGTCCTTTGTCCATCCCTAAGATCGCCGCATGAGCCTATTGCATGGTTTATTTAGGCAACCAATTTTCAATTCAATTGAAACCTAGAAAGTGACTTTAAACCGGATATTTGACGAAAATAAAAAGTCATAAGAAAAATATCTTTTAGCCTCAAAAATTTTGCCAGTTTTTATATTAGACGATATTAGTTTCATGCGTGGATATCTGTTCAAAAGGATACGGGATGTTGCAGCTTAGATCGCTTTCAAAGATCCCTGTCCCCGCTCCTGGGCCGGATAAAACCTATGAGATTTCTCTCTTCGACAAACACTTCGCTTTCCATGGGCTTAAACGTCTTCTGGGCGCAGCAGATTTTCAAAAATCGGGCGACCAGCTTGCAGGTCTTGCTGCCAAAAGTGAACTTGAGCGCGAGGCGGCAAGAGAGATTCTTTCATCTCTGACGCTCCAGGAGATCTATGACGCCCCCCTAGTCGATGATGATGGTCTTGTAGATGATATTATGCGCCTAAGCTACGACATCGACTATGGCGTCTTCGCAGAAAATGCCGGCCTGACTGTAGGTGAAGCAAAGGATCTAATTCTCGCGAGCTCTGAAGATAATATCAGGTCTTTTGGGCGCGGGCTCACCGCTGTCATGGTCGCAGCGATTACTAAAATCATGGATGTTCATGAACTGATTTATGCAAGCCAGAAGCTTAAGGTTGTGGCCGGCGCACGAACCACGGTCGGCCACTCAAACACCCTCTCATCGCGCTTACAACCTAATCATCCAACAGACGACCTCGCTGCCGTCACGTTACTCATCTATACTGGATTGAGTCTTGGAGCGGGAGACGCGCTGATCGGCATCAACCCCGCTATTGATACGATCGAGAACACCACATCGCTCCTTCATCACATTGATCGCTTACGTCGCGACACAGGAGCGCCGACTCAGATCTGCGTCCTTTCCCACATTCGATCACAGCTCGCCGCTCTCGAAAATGATGCTCCCGTGGAAATCATGTTTCAGAGTCTTGCCGGGACACAACGGACGCTTGTTGAAGAATTTGATTGCGATATCGACCTGCTGGATCACTGCTATCGCACCATGGCAGCCCGGGGGCCATTAAGCGGCCTGGGAGCAAAATTTATGTATTTTGAGACAGGCCAAGGCAGCGAATTAAGCTATGGCAAGCATAACGGCATCGACATGACGACTACCGAAGCGCTCTGTTACACGCTAGCCAGACGCTATAATCCCTTCATGGTCAACAATGTTACAGGATTCATAGGTCCAGAAACGCATCTTAGTAATATGGAAATGATCCTGTCTAACTTACAGGACCATTTCATGGGAAAGCTGCTTGGACTGCCAATGGGCATGGCGCCATGTTACACCCTGCACTCAGAAATCACGCCAGAAGGCCAGCAAATAGCAACGCAGCTACTGGCAGCAGCAGGCGCTAATTATTTTATGGACGTTTATCTGAGCGTCGATCGTATGCTGGCCTATTTCGATACCTCGTCACATGATGATCAGACGCTACGCGAGATTTTTTCACGAGAGCCAGCGCCAGAATTCACCGCTTGGGCAATTGAACAAGGAATATTTAACAGGGATGACAGCGGACGTCTTCGTCGAGGTCCACATTGGGGCGACCCAAGCATTTTCATCAAGTCGGACTTGGAATGGGCTAAGCTGAAGCAACATCTGCCAATTGCCTATGGCTGGGAAAATGCAGGCCCCAGGCCCGCCAATGTAGTTTCTCGTAAAATTCGGGCGAACCTCGCCCTTGCGAGAGAAGCGATTTATTCCGAACTATCGCTGCAGAAGCTTGGGCCAACGCCTGTGCGATCAATCCGAACCCGCGCAACAACAAAGGCTGAGCATCTCGGGGATCCTCAACTTGGATCCCTGCTGGATCTAGAGACAATACAGATGCTGGCGCCCAACGGATCGGACGTTGAGATCGTGATTTCCGACGGCTTGAGCGCCGAGGCCGTTCATCATAATGCGCCAGCTCTGTTGCCAGCGCTGCTTGAAGCGCTGTCGCATCTCGACATTCGTGTCGGAACGCCGATGCTGGCGCCTAACGGACGGGTAAAGTTAGCCGAAGCGATTGGCGAGGCGCTCAAACCGAAAGCTGTCATCATGCTGATTGGTGAGCGGCCCGGTGGGGACTGCGCGTCTTCACGCAGCCTTTCGGCCTATCTTGCTTATAGGGTCTGTAATGAGACTGAAGCGGAAAACGCGCCTAAATCAAATCATAAAAGTCGCTATGAATATACCGTTTTATCTAACATCTACAACAAAGGAACGCCGCCAAGACAAGCCGCCCTATTAATTGCTGAGCGCATTCAAGAAATTCTGTCTAACCGAGCGGCAGGAAATAGACTGGAAAAAATCTTACAGGACACTAAAACCAGCTGACCCAATTTATCTGTCATGCTTATAAAATCTGCTCGATTGCAGGAGCCGATCTGGGAAATTTACTCACAAATTAGCATCTAATTATGCTTATTGTAGATCAACATGCTCTTAGTGCCTTTATCTTATGGGGCAACTTCCAACAACACCTGTAGTCACATGCTGGGGTATTCCCAAATGACAGAGCGCCGATTATTTCAATAATATAATTACAAATTCTTATTGCTGTTTATTGATCGTCGCGTAAAAAATAAATCGTCTCATGAATAATGTAGTTTGCTCGTATGCCTGTTCAGAACAAAAATATTGCATCGTCTTCATCAATTTTATGATCACATTTGATGTCTTTATTAATGGTCTAGAAAATGCGACCGGATGATGTCGCGTGGCTAGTTATTGATGTCATTTGACCAAAATCCTCATATCTAAAAAATTTCATATCGTACACTCTTGATCAACATATTCTAATTCTCAATTGTCTCACATGAAGCTTGGGATTAAACAACCACAGAAAGCTAGCTTATGAACGAATATGTCATCACCCTTAAATTGAGTGGCAAAGAGGCCATAGCCTTAGAAGCGGCAACAAAATTTTATCTTTCTGTGGTTGAGAAGAACTCAGGCCTTGGTTCTCCTGACCAAGCTCTGGCGAAAGCATTGCATGGCATTATTCCAAAAATTAACACTGGAATTAAACACGAGAGCTTCCAAACGAGCGAGAAGAATAAAGATCCTTCAAAAGCCTATTGCGGCCCTTTTGCTGCACATCACGAGCATGAGACTGATCCTAGTTTTTATTATTATCAGGGTAAGACAGGGAACTAGGTTTTTTCAATCTCGGCATATTGTAGCGCCCCGCTTGGGCATAGAAACTCTAGAAATATTGGAAATCCCTTTAACAACAGGATTATAAATCCAGTTCGGCGGCATCATTCCCTTATAATCCAAATATGTTGAAATAGATGCAGGCAAATCGGAAGTCTTGTTAAATCAGACGTCTTTTGGGCAGGCGCATACGCCTTCTTGTCTGCAATAACCAACCAACTAAGCTTGGGAACTGCTATTTAGAGCCTTTCTATCACGTTCATTTATCGTGTGTCCTTCCTGCTTTTTACTACGCCCTTCAAGTAACCACAGCCTTCAATTATGCGACGCATAAACTTATAAAATTAAGAGCTGATCATAACCTGGTCCTGCAAAGCAAAACCGGCACGTCGCTGTCGGCTTCATTTAGAATCCTCAAGTTCTGGGGTTTTTGCCAAATATGCCAATCTTGATGTCAAATCTCCTCGTCCATCCTGCCAAGAAAATTCAACTTTTAACCCACTCTCACTTGCGGGGAGATTATCCTAAAACACGAACCTGAATATGGTCCAACCAACATTCATGACAATCAGCAATATAAGAGTATTAAAAGTAAATTTCATACCTAGCACACGTTTCTTAAATGACGGCTGCCTCTCACTAATACCTATTGCATGCAGCAAGCGTCCGATAATTAAGGACACGCCAGAAAGCGCCACCAACCACCATGGAGCACCGTTAATCTCTAAGCAACCTATCAAAATTAAAGCAATAGGGACATATTCTGAAAAATTACCCTGAGCGCGAATTGCCCGTTCAAGCTCATCATTGCCACCACTACCTAGCGAGATTTTGTTTTGTCTGCGCAGACTAATGACAGCGAACGAAAGCTTAATAAATATTATCGTCAGAGCACTCGCAATTATCGAGGTAACTAATAACATTGTAATCTCCATATACTTGAATGTTTATTCATGCGTAATTTTACTAAACAACCCTCTAAACACCGCCTAATTTATCTGACATAGATAGAAATTTTAGATTATCTTTTTAATAGACCACTGACTAAACTGGAAAGCATTTTTCGAAAGCCAGTAGTAATTTTGGATTACCCCAAAATCGAAAATTCCCAGTTATAATTAGATGTGGCAATGAAATTTTTTTATTTAGAAAATCTATCCATGACTGAGAATAAACGGTGACCCTAAAATTAGGACTTCCTATAAGACCATCCTGTATGGACAATTTTTGATTTGAAATTTTAATGGTAACTGATCTAGGGTCAGCTCCCTTGAAGTTGAAGTGGTAGGTCGCATTTAACCCTTTAGCTTGTCCTCGCTGGAAAATATGAGGAAGATTTGATAAAAAATTATCTATTGAACAGGGGCGTAAGCCAGAACCAACATACTTAATTTTTTTATTTGGGAAACGTCGATTAACATATGATACAGCGTCAGAGTTTTTTGTAACATAAATGATTTCATTTTTATTCTGTAGCGGGTTTACAATGTTTTTGAGGAAATCCTTTTTATTATCTTGGTAGCTTCCAATGATATCCTCTCCTGCGGGACAAACAGCAACGCAATATGCAGCTTTATATTGAGGTCCAAAAGATAGACTCTGCCAAATGGATACGGTTTCTGTATCCGTGAATTTATTTCGATAATCTTTTGAGCTTTTGGAGCTTGCAATTTGCTCTACCCAATCTCCAAATCCACCCATAAATTCTCTATAATTATGCGTATAGCAAGCTGAGAAGTTAAAATTTCCATCTGGGGAAATAGCGCCTGTAGGACAAACAGCAACGCATAGCTTACATTCAAAACAGGGATTAAAATCTATTGATGATGAATACTCTTCTAAATTTAAATCAGTAACGACTTTTCCTAGAAGAATAAAATTACCAAATTTTGGATGTATAACGTTTCTGTGAATACCCATTTTTCCCAAACCCGCTGCTACAGCGATTGGCTTATGCGATATAACCCAAATTCTGCCTGGCCACATTTCCGCCTCCATAGGAAAACCTGTTGAAGGCGAGACTGCTTGGATGCCTTTTTCTACCAATATCTGGGCTAATTTTCTTCCTATGTGGTCAGTTTCATCAATCGTTAGATGAAAATCTCTATTAGCTACGGAACGTGCAGGCGTTCGCACATTTTCTTGATTCATCTTCACAACAAATGAAATTAAGGTTTTGGCATAGGGAAAATTCTCAAGAATCTTTTTTTTCTCCTCCGCCAGATCTGGATTATCAATAGACACAACTCCTGCGTCTGCCGCTCCGAGTTTCATTGTTAGCTGACGTATTCCCTCCTTTGTGAGATCATTGAAATCACCAACTAAATGACTTGACTCTGGAGCAATCGATTGATTCATTGTATATACCCCTTTTATCTCAAAAAATTATCTACTATGGGTAAGCTGTGTGAGCATTTTCATTTCATTTATTAAATTAGTGAGCCGCTTCGAACCAAAATTTGCTTCAATTTCCTGCTGCGCTTTTTGCCACAATGGGATTGCCTTACTCAGAACATTCTCCCCACTTTTAGTTAAGTTGATAATTCGCGTTCTTTTATCTTCACCTTTATCAATTTTTATTAAGCCGTTTTTTTCCATTAAAGCTAAATTTCTTGCAAGCGTGCTTCGATCCATCACAAACATGTCAGCAAGCTTGCTCACAGTTATGCCTTCCGACAAAGCGCTCGCGACTAGTAATGAATACTGGGTCGGCTCAAGATCCAAGCTCGTAAAAAAGTTTGCGTAAAATCTGGTAATTGCCCTGCTACTGCGACGCACGTTAGCGGCCGCGCAGGTCTGGGCGCAGATCTTTAAATCTTCGACTGAATACTTTTGCATTTAGTTGTATATACATCTATCTATTTTATGGATCAAGCCTTCAAATTTACCTTTTCACCGCTCAGATGCGTTGCGGAACAAATTGTGATTTTTTTCGCCACCACGTCGCAGTGAATGTCTGGGAATAAAAAAATAATCTCTTGAAAACAGTGAGATAGAAAGGGACTGAAAAAAGGGCTGTAAATCAGCCTAGTGTAAAAGCCATATTTCAATAAACCATTTAAAAACAGGCTGGTGGGGGAAGTAGGACTCGAACCTACGAAGGCTTAGCCAGCGGATTTACAGTCCGCCCCCTTTGCCGCTCGGGACATTCCCCCATTGCCAGACACGCAGGTATCACCCTGACGCATGCATCTATGCCCGCAAGGCGCATATGTGGCTGGCGGCATATGCGCGCCAGGAGCCATTTCTGTCAATAGCAAGGACCAGAGAGCTGACAGAAATCAATCCTATGAGGAACTTAGGCGAATTGACAACTCCTCAGCTCTCCACTGCCGTCGCTTGTCTGGATTTAATCAAGAGCATCAAAAGCGCACACAAAAATGGCCCGAAGGCCAGAGCGATAAGGGCTGTGGCATAGCTGCCCCCAGCTTGTTTTATGAAGCCTACGAGATAGGGACCTGCAAAACCAGCAAGGTTTCCAATGGCGTTGACGAGAGCAATGGCGACGGGCGCCATATTGCTTGAAAAAGCTGCAGAGCTATGCGCCCAAAACGGCGGTAAAACTGAAAATATGCCGGATGCCGCCATGCATAAAAACAAAAGCGAAAGCGGCAATGTTGTTGAAAAGGCCGCTCCCAACAAACCCGCCAGCGCCAGGATCGAAGCAAAGATCGTGTGCCAGTGTCGCTCTTGGCGCCAATCAGAGTGACGACTCCAAACAAACATGGCCGCCGCGCCGACAGCAAAAGGCGTCGCTGTTAAAAAACCAGCATAGCGCTGTGAAACGCCATAGGATTCGATCATCTGGGGCAACCACATTGTTAAACCATAAAGCGCCAGGACAATGCCGAAATAGGCAAAACCCAATGTGATTGCCGGCCAATTTATTAAAGCGTTGAAAAAGGACACTTGATGCCCCTCCTGTTGCTCTGCCGACAAGAGACGTTGCAACTGCGTGATCTCGCAATGTTCTAGCCAATGCGCCTGATGCGGCCGATCAGTGAGGAAGAAAAATGCAGCAATCCCTAAAAGAATTGGCGGCGCAGCCTCACATATAAACAACCACTGCCAGCCGCGAAAACCCATTAGGCCCTCAGTCATCTCAATAATGGCGCTCGACACAGGCGCGCCGATGACTGTCGCCAATGGCACAGCAAATAAGAAAGCCGCTAAAAGACGCGCGCGCTGCTGAGCTGGGATCCAGTAAGTCAGATAGAGAATAATTCCAGGCATAAAGCCTGCTTCCGCCGCGCCAAGCAAAAAACGCAAGACAAAGAAACTTGTTTCACTCCAGGTAAAAGCCATCACACCAGAGACAAGGCCCCAACTGAGCATGATGCGCGCAATCCAAACGCGCGCACCCAATAGATGAAGCATATAATTGCTTGGCGGCTCTAAAAGAGCGTAACCTAAAAAAAAGATCCCCGCGCCCCAACCATAAACTTCCGGTGAAAAACCAAGATCATGCGTCATATCACGTGCGGCAAAACTCAGATTGACGCGATCGAGATAAGAGGCGCAATAACAAATCACGAGAAAGGGAATGAGCCGCCATTCAATTTTTCGCAATAGCTTCTCAGTCTCACTAGATTTGTGAGGATGAGGCGATGACTCAGTCATTACGCTGGAAGGAAAGCATTTGGTGCCATTTATGCGGCTCTACCGAAGCAATAAGGCGCAATCCAGCCTGCTCCGCAAAGTCGCAAATCATCTGCCGCGAGTCAGGAAAATCATAATGCGTAATATGCTCGCAAATCGAAGCTTTTTCATCATCATTTAAGTCGCTCATTGAATGACGCAAAAAATCACAATAAGCAGCATGATAATTATCTAGTGGCTGCGCCTCTTCGCGAAACACATCAACAAAGATGAGGACGCCGTCTGGCGCCAGCTTCTGGGCCGCATGACGAAAAAAAACAGCTTTTTGATCCGAGCTCAGATGATGAAGCGCAAAGCTGATATAGATAACATCCTGCCTGGGAGCCTCCTGAAGCGCTGCAGAAAAATCACTTTGACGTAATTCAACAGGGCATCGCAAAAATGATAGATTTTCTTTAGCGCATTGCAGCGCGGCGTCAGAGAGATCCGCGCCCAAATATTGCTTGATCTGAAGTCCCTCTAGGAGGGGAGCAAATGTTGCAGCGTCGCCACAGCCGAGATCTAAAATAGTAAAAGCTTTTGCTGTAAAGCGCTCTTGCAGAATTTGATGCACTGCATCGCCAAGCTCACGATGAAACATATAGTTTCCAGCAACAACTTTTGCATAGGTATCCCATACATGAAAAAATTTAATGGCGGGATTGTCTGTCATCTAAGATCTCAAATAAGTGCATTGCGAGGCTGTCGCGGCAGGAAAAATTGACATCAACTTTTTGCCCACATCCTCTTAAGACAATAAATATCATCATGCCAAGAGGCGACGTCGCCCGCATCACTCGATTAGTCGAGAAATGGCTGTTTCTTTCGCAGCTGTGCAATAGCTTGCTGTCAATCAGCGCCGCGCAATAAGAAAAAGGCGCGGATAACGCAACAAAACCTTTTGATCAGATTGGCGCGGATAGGCTTGATCTAATTCCTGCCGATAACGCTTGAGAAACGCCTCTTTTCCAGGCGCATCAAGCGCATCGAGAAAGGGACGCAATCCAGACCCCTCAAACCACTTAACAATATCATCAACGCTCTCAAGCGGATGCACATAAGTCGTCTGCCAAATATCGAGTTCATCGCAGGCGCCGCAAAGCAATTCATAATATTCATCGACCGCGCCAACTAACGCCTGTGTTTTGGCGATTGGCAGTAAGCGCTCAGACCAGGGACCGTCTGCCGCCACCATGCGCATGAGCGCATGGGAGATTTCGTGAATATTATTTGGCATCTGGACTGCAAGCACGCCGCCGGGCGCCAAGTTGCCGACGAGTTCAAGCAATCTGGCTTGATGATCAGATAAAAAATGTAACGAGGCATTGGCGAAGATAAGATCGACCGGCTTTTCTGGACGCCATGTCGCAATATCATCTTGAAGAAAAGTCGCCTCTGGCACGCGGCGTTGCGCCACCGACAACATTTGCGGCGAGACATCAACGCCAAAGGTCTTTGCTTGCGGATAAGACCCGACCAAAAGCTGCGTGCTATTGCCAGGCCCGCAGCCAAGATCAAAGATGGCGCCTGGCGCCAATGTTGGAATATGCGCCAATAGATCGCGCGCAGCGCGCGTGCGCTCTCTTTCAAATTGAAGATAAAGTTCCGTGTCCCAATTCACCACGCGTCGCAACTCCCAAATCAAAGGATAAAACTATCAGATGTGAGAATTCTCTAACAGCTTGCAAAACTGAGGCTTAAAATGAGACAAATCTGGAAGGAAAGGCGTCACACGCGCTGCGCAAAAGAAAAGATATCTAAAATCGCCACAGACAGAGCAAAAAATCCAACGCCATTCGGCCAGAAACAACAGATTTCATCTTTTTGATGCGAATCTCAATAAGACGAGAATGTCAAAAATTATTTGAAAAAATGCGCAAGTTATCCACGATTTTCTTTAAATTTCTGGCCAGCGCCGGGTTGACCCGCCAGGTCAATGACACTTGCGTGTCATTTCAGAAATTTATTCCACAAAAAAATGCCCATGACGTCACTTTATTGTATTTATTAACGTTCAAAGAGTGTCTTTTCTTTGTATGAAGAGCGATCACAGATGTGACCTCTCCCAGACCGGATCCATCAACGTCACCTTATGACTCATTTAGACATCATGGATCTCACGCGACTGAGCTGGCGACTTGGCCAGGCGGCGCTTTCTCATTGTAACGAACGATGCGCCTGTTCTTGGCGCATGCGCGCATGTCTGAGCTAAGCCGACATGAATGAGATTGTTGTCGTCGCGCTGAAGCGGCCTTACACTTTCGTTGTTCTCGCCATCGCCATCCTGCTTTATGGCGTGATGACGATTTTTAAGTCGCCAACCGACGTTTTTCCAAACATCCGCATTCCTGTTGTTGCTGTTGTTTGGTCCTACGCGGGCCTGTTGCCTGAAGACGTCTCAGGAAGAATTACCTTCTACTTTGAACGCCAGCTCACCTCTACGGTGGAGGGCATCGAGCATATTGAGAGCCATTCCTATTATGGCATCAGCGTTGTCAAAATCTTCCTGCAGCCGGATGCGCCGCTCGGAGCCGCAGAGTCTGAAATCGTCGCAATTTCGCAAACCGTCATTAAGGCGCTGCCGCCAGATATTTCGCCGCCAATGATCTTTCGACTGGACGCCTCCTCCGTTCCAGTCGCAATGCTTCAAATTGAAAATGAAAATCTAACGCCGGCCGCCATGTTCAACATGGCCTTTAACAATATCCGGCCCTTGCTCGTGACTATCCCGGGCGCAATTGTGCCGCAGCCCTACGGCGGCATGCCCAAACAGCTGCTTGTCTCATTAAACCAGCAGCAATTGCTCGCCCATCACCTCACCGTGTCAGACGTGCATGAGGCCTTCGGCAATCAAAGTATTGTTTTGCCGGCCGGCGATCAAAAAATAAAAACGACCGACTGGATGGTGGTCACAAACGCCCAACAAATGGAGGTGGCGGACTTTGAAAGTCTCCCCATAAAACGGGTGGGCAATAATTATATCTATTTGCGAGACGTCGCCGACGTTCAGCTTGCTGGACCGCCGCAGCTCAACGCCGTCATGGTTAAAGGCAAGCAGGCCGTTATTCTGGTTGTCATGAAAGACGGCGAGTCATCAACGCTGAATGTCGTCAATGGCGTCAAGGAAGCGATCCCGGAGATAGAAAAAATCAGTCCGGTCGGCACGAAGGTCAAGCTTCTAAATGACGCCTCGGTCTTTGTTAAAGACTCAATCACTGACGTCGTGCGCGAAATGCTGCTTGCCGCCGGCCTCACCGGCATCGTTGTTATTCTCTTTCTTGGCTCCTGGCGTGCGACCGTTATTATCGCCACCTCTATTCCGCTTTCAATTTTAAGCGCAATTATTGGCCTGCATCTGGCTGGCCAAACCATCAATATTATGACGCTCGGCGGTCTGGCGCTGGCGGTCGGTATTTTGGTCGATGACGCGACCGTGATGATTGAGAATATAGACACCCATCTTGAGATGGGAAAACCGATTGAAGTGGCGATTATTGACGCCGCTAATCAGATTGTCACCGCCACCTTCGTTTCCACAACCTGCATCATGCTGGTCTGGCTGCCCCTTTTTGAACTCAGCGGCGTCTCAGGCTTTCTGTTTGCCCCCATGGCTGAAGCCGTCATTTTCGCCATGGCGGCGTCTTTTATTCTTTCGCGCACCCTCGTGCCGACAATGGCCAAATATATTCTGGTCGACCCTTCATCACCGCACGCTCATGGCCATACTGCAGAAGGTCATAAGGATGACGCCGGGAGCGACAATGAGCTTGCCAAAAAAATATATGATCTTGCCAATGCAGACGCTGAAAAAGCCGCGCATGCTGGGGTTGGCGGCGTCTCTCACTTTGCCGAACCCATCCCGCATGTAGAACCAGTCGCACCAAAGCCGCCTGGCGCCTTCAAACGCTTTCAGCAAGGATTCAACGACGGCTTTTTGAAATTTCGTGATGGCTATCACGCAATATTGAAAATGCTGGTCGCCAACCAAAACGTCTTTGTCAGCGGTTTCTTATGCTTTGCCTTAGGCTCTCTAGTTCTCTTCTACTTTAATGGCCAGGACTTTTTCCCAGAGATTAAATCTGGCACCATGCAAATGCATATGCGCGCGCCGCTTGGCACGCGTATTGAGACAACATCGCGCATTACGTCACTCGTTGCAGAAGATATCGCCAAATTACTGCCAGGCCAGGTTGAAAGCGTGGTCAGCAATTGCGGCCTACCTGTCTATGGACCGCATAATCTTGCCTTTATCCCAACCCCAACCATTGGTTCGCAAGATTGCGACATTACGATCTCGTTGAAAAACGAAACCTCGCCAGTTTGGGATTATCGACGCATTCTGCGCAAAGAGTTGAGAGCGCTTTATCCGCAAACTGAGTTCACCTTTCAGCCCGCTGACTTGACAGATAAAATTCTGAACTTCGGTTCGCCATCCCCGATCGACGTGCAAGTTATTGGGATGGATATGAATGAAAATTACGATTACGCCCGCAAGCTTGCCTCAAAATTAAAACTCATCCCCGGCGCCGCTGATGTTGTTATTCAGCAGACGATGCGCCAGCCAACGATCATGGTTGAAGGCAACAGAACATTTGGTCTTGGCGCAGAGGTCACGGAAAAAAATATCGCCGATAACCAGCTGATGACGCTTTCAGGCAGTCAACAGGTCGACCAAACCTATTGGTTGGAGCACAAAACCGGCATCGTCTATCAGGTGAATATCTATACGCCGCAACCGCAAATGTACCGCGTGCGCGATCTTTTAACGATCCCTGTCGATCGCAACAATCTTGATCCCACTGCCAAAGAAATTCAGCTTCTGGGCAATGTCGCCAATATCTCAGCCGTGGGCACGCCTGGCGTTGTTTCACATTCCGACATTCGTCCCATATTCGACATCTATGTATCGGCTGAGGGTCGCGATCTGGGCGCTGTATTGAATGATGTGAAAAAAGTAGCGGCAAGTATGAATAGTGAATTGCCGCGCACCGCCACCATGGAAATCCATGGTCAGGCTGAAACCATGCACAGCGCCTATGTTGAACTCATTGGCGGTCTTCTTGCCTCAATCATTTTGATCTATCTGTTGATGGTCGTGAATTTCCAATCATGGCTTGATCCTTTTATCATCATCACAGCCCTTCCCGGCGCTCTCGCTGGCATTGCCTGGGCGCTTTTTGTCACACACACAAACATTTCCGTGCCGGCGCTAACAGGCGCGATCATGTGCATGGGCACGGCGACAGCAAATTCCATTCTCGTTGTCTCTTATGCGCGTGAGCGTTTTGAGATTCATTTCGATGCGGTTGAGGCGGCGCTTGAAGCAGGCTTTGCCCGTATACGCCCCGTTATCATGACGGCCTCCGCCATGATTATTGGCATGCTGCCCATGTCCATGAGCAATTCTCAAAACGCGCCCTTGGGCCGCGCGGTGATCGGCGGCCTCATGCTTGCAACCTTTGCAACCTTGTTCTTCGTGCCATGCGTTTACGCCATGGTTTATAAGCGTTTCTCAAAGCCTCAGGGGACACAAAATGGATAAAAAGCCATCCCCCAAAAATATCGCGATCTTTGCTGTAGCCGCCATAGGCGCCTATCTCGCCTATCAAACCTATTCGCGCATGATGTATGCTAAGCATCTTGGCGACGAAACGCTTGAAGGCGCCGTGCCAGCTGTCGCCATCACCAACGCTCGGCCTGGACCAAAAACAGAAACCATTACGCTACCTGGCAATATTGACGCCTGGTATCAGGCGCCAATTTACGCGCAGGTCTCCGGCTATGTGAAAATGTGGTATCGGGACTATGGCGCCAAGGTTAAAAGAGGCGACGTTCTCGCCGAGATCAACGTGCCAATTCTTGATGCGCAATATGCCCAGGCAAAAGCGGCTCTTGAATCGCAAAAAGCAAAATATAACCTTGCTGTCGTCACAGCTAATCGTTATCTGGCGCTGCGTAAGTCGCGTGCTGTGTCTGAACAGTCCATCTCAGTTTATGAGGCGAATGAAAGATCAGAAGCTGCCGAAGTTCAGGCAGCGCAGCATAATGTTGATAATTTTACAGCGCAGGAACGCTTTAAAACAATTGTCGCGCCTTTCGACGGCATTGTCGTTTCTCGTAACATCAATGTCGGCGACTACATTAATAAAGAAGGCAATATCAGCAGCACAAAACAGATCACCGAAATGTTTATGGTGGCTGAAATCCACAAAATGCGTCTTTTCATTTCGGTTCCAGAAACATTCGCCAATATTTTAAGGCCTGGACTGACAGCCGATGTGGTTGTGCCGCAATTACCCGATCGTCATTTTACCGCGGAATTCTTAACCTCAGCCAATGGTTTTGATCCTGTCACGCGAACGGTCATTACGGAATTTACCATTGAAAATGAAGATCGTGCGCTTTGGCCTGGTTCCTATGGCGCCGTGACGATTACAATTCCTCTTGAAGGCAATACGCTGATTATTCCCTCCAGCGCGCTCGTCTTTCAAGAAGCCTCAACAGAGGTTGCCGTTCTTGATGCGGAAGACAAAGTTCACTTCAAGAAAATTAAAGTCGGCAAGCTGATGGATGGCTTCACTGAAGTTGTCTCTGGCGTGTCGACGACCGACCGGATCATTCAAACGCCAAGCGCTGCGCTTTTAGAAGGCGATAAGGTTCGCGTCGTCACGCCTGCGCCGGGCTATCAGGATAAAACGATAAAACCCGATACCCCAGCCCCTAATGAGAAGCCGAAATCTTCTGAATGAATAAACACAACACAGCCGCGCAGAAAGACCAAGCGTCCGATTTTCCTTTCAGGAAAATCGGCGCCTGCTTGCTGTCGCTCGCCCTCGTGTTGTCGGGCTGCAATGCTGTGCCGCATGTGGATCTTGCGCCAGCCTATGAGCCTGTTGAATTTGTTGTGCCGGATTCTTATCACGGCTCGGGTCCCTTCCTGAAGGCGCGGCCTTCAGACAGTGAGATCCGTCTTGATTGGTGGCAGCTGTTTCATGATCCTGTCCTCAACAAGCTTGAGGATCAGGCCATGGGCGCCAACCCTAATCTTCAGGCCTCAGCAGAGCGCTTTATTCAAGCGCGCGACATGATGATGAAGGCGCAATCACGCTTGCTGCCTCAGGTCGGACTTAATGCTGGCTCATCAGATAATAAACAGTCGACGAATACACTGTTCCGTGCGCCAACCTTTGGCGGTTATGGCGGCAGTCCCGTCTATGACACAAGTGTTGCAACGGGCAGTCTAGCGTCCTGGGAGCCTGATTTCTGGTCCGCCATACGCAACAGCACGCGCGCGCAAATTCATCGCGCCCAAGAAATGGCCGCTGAATATTGGCTTGCGCGCCTGAGCATTCAGGCTGAGCTTGCCGCCGATTATTACGTTTTAAGAGGCTATGACGCGCAGAGCTATGTTTATAAGCAATCGATCGATTACTATAAAAAGTCCCTGGAAATCGTCACAGATCAGTTTAATGGCAAAATCGCCTCAGAACTCGACGTCGCCCGCGTTAAATATTTGCTTCATGATACGGAAGCCAAAGCCGAAGAAGTAAAGGCTGACCGCGAAGTCACAGAACATGCGATTGCCGCTCTTGTGAATGTCTCCGCGTCAAGTTTCAAGATTACACCGGTTGGCGAACTGCATATGGCAAAATTTACCGTGCCGCGCACTGTCCCTTCCTCTCTTCTTGAACGCAGACCAGATGTCGCAAGCGCTGAACGTGAAATGGCGCAGGCCAATCGCGCCATCGGTATTGCCCGCGCCGCCTTTTTCCCAAATGTCGTCTTTAAGCTTGGGGGCGGCTATGAAGATAAGGCGTTTAATTTATTCTCTCTCGCCAATAGCGCCTGGGCCTATGGCTCTATGGTGTCCTTACCAATCTTTGAAGGCGGCATGAGACGCGCTGAGCTCCAGCAGTCCTGGTCAATTTATCGTGAAACAGAAGATAAATATCGCGCCACCGTTCTTGGAGCCTTTAGAGAAGTAGAAGACGGTATGAGTTTAACCAACCGTTTAACAGAAGCCTCTAAGCGTCAGGATCTTGCTGTGGCCGCTGCGCTGGAACAGCAAAATCTGACCATGGAGCTGTTTCGCGGCGGTCTTATCTCCAGCCTTGATCTCGTCTATGCGCAGATCAATACGTTGGAAGCGCGCATTAACGCTGTTAAAATTAAAGCGCGCCTACTTGAATCGGCTGTCTTACTGGTGCGCGCATTGGGTGGCGGCTGGAATCGTGAACGACTGCCAAAGGATAAAGAGATCCAGCCCTTTGAGCCGTTCCAATATACAAATCTCGACAAGCCTGCGCCAGTTGGCGAGATTGACGTGCCTGTTGAGGACAGACCAAGAAATGATAATCTGACAGGATCTGAGCGTTAAAGAAAGAGGACGCTCCGTCCAGTCACAATGGGCGCGAGGACTGGTGAGCAAAAATGACGTAACCGCGCGTCCAGCTCGGCTCTTTATTATGGATTTTATGCATAGAGATGATTTGCCGTGGTCGCAGCGCTAATCCGCTGCCGCCAAAAATAAATTCATGCACAAAAATACTATCGGCGCATTGTGTTTGAATAAATGCGCTATCGCCAAACCGTTTGCTGAGATCATCCCAGCCTTTTGTGCAATATTTGGATGCAATCTCGCCCAAGGCGTAAAGCGCATTTGGCTTTAATTTCCACGCGTGCAGCAGGCCTGAAAGGGTTCCATAAGGATTTCCTGCGCCAACGCCAATAAATGTCTGAGCCTTCATGGATTGCGCAAACTCTGCCGGTTTAAGTTTTTCAGTGATAACCGACTGATATAATTTTTTGCACCGCGCAATATCAAAATAGCCTGTAATCCTCTCTGCGCCGACCTTACGATCAACAAAGGATAAGCCCTCTGGATAGCAGGGATTATGATCTTGAACCTCATCGGTAGACGCGTGATCAACCATCAGTTTGCGTGATTGATTGCGACCAAGACCTAAAAAGCTTTCAGAAAACACATGATAGGTTTTGTCGTTGATCGAAAATTTCACGCTATCATCGCCAGAGGGCTTAGAAATTTCATAGGCAATCTGGGCCGAAGCGCCGCCAATTTCGATCATGGCGCGCGTTTGAGCTTTGGATTTAAAGACGCCAAGAAGCTCGTTTACGTCGATCCAGGAATAAAGCCCTTCCGATACGCCAGTAATTGTTTCAACACGACCAAGCTTAAATCCAGATGAAACAATCTGAGAGGATATAGCCTCATATATTTTTTGTGCCGCAGGAGAAGCGACCATACGCATGCCCGCCGTGCCCAGAACATTCACCTCGACAGCGGTCGTCTCTATTTTATTTTTTGCTAAATAATCCTGAAGCGCCAAAAGCAGCGGCTGGACGCCAGATGAGCCCGCCTGTTCTGGATGATCAACAAAGCTTGATATGCCTGATGTCGCAGGCTCGTCGCTAAAGAGATCTTTAAGGCGCAGCTGACCATGCTGACGCATGAGCTGATAGAGAAAGATCCTTGAGCCGCTACTGCCGGCATCAATAACAGCTGTATATTCTAGGTCGCGTTGATTATGATGGGAATGATGCGAGGCTTTGTGCGATGTGGCTTTTGCGCTTGCTTCAGAAACCATTAAGAGCAACGCAAGCAGCAGGAAAAGAACTTTTTTCATTAGGTCCGCGCTTTTATAAACAAAAAATTGTCCGCGGCACAGAGCTATGCAGATCCCCAGACCTCATGATGACGCGAAAAGCCATCATCATGACCTGACAGTTCAAGTTCTGACTTAACAAGATTGATAAAGGTTTGATCGGCGTCTTCAGTCTGATTGAAAGATCCAACGACTTGCTGAAGCATCGATAAATAAGACAGGCACCGCCTGTTAATATGGGAAAAATTTTCACCGCTTTTACAGCAAAGGCCAAAAGCGATAGAAGCCGCATCATGAGAAACCATTGGCATGCCGAAGTTTCCTGATTTACCTAATCTCATTAAAATATATGAATGCGGCTAGATTTTGACATCACAGACTCCTCTCTTTAACAAGTTTGTCACAAAGACAATTTTTATTTCACGCCAATCATAGCGCATTAAAAGGTTGCATCATAATTTTTTGTAATTACGGATAGAAATCATCAATCTTTCGTGGATAGAACTTGCCAAAGCGCAACAAACTCTATGAAACTTCGCGGCAACGCATCAGCTAAAGGACATGATGATAAATGCAAGCAGTGTTAAGCAAATTACGGGACTGGCTAAAGGGTCCTTCTACGCCCGCTCCCGAAATTGAAACTGTTGCAAATAACGACAATCTCTCTCAGGCCTGGGTGTGGCTGCATTACCAGGCGTCTCTTGGCGATGATGATGCGGTTAATGAAATCTTGATCCCCTTCGCGTGGGTCTGGAGCCAATATTATAATTATCAAAATCGCCTTGAGGCAGCCAATAATCTTGCCGATCACACGCCAACGCCATTAGCCTGGGTGTGGAGCGCTTATCGCGCGCAGATGTCAGGGTCCTCAGAGCAGCCCAATGACACGCACCCCCTGCCCTTCGCCTGGGTGTGGAGCGCCTATAAAGCTGAGTTTCCGCAAAGCGACGAAGAGGCCTTGCTTCTTAACAAACTCTCCCCCCCCTATGATGCGCGCCCTCATCATGCAAACACGCAGATAAATGCAATGACTGATCACACATACGCAAAACTCAAATCATGCTTTATGAAGAACCGCTTTCTTTCGCTGTCTCTTCTTTTCAATCTCTTGTTGATCACAAGCCTGATGATTCTCAGTAAAAACGCGATTAAACTAAAAGAATATCAGCTTGCCAGTTCAGCAAATATTTGTGGACCGACCGTTGATCCTCAAAGCCCAGCTATCGCTTATATTCAACGTCTCACAGATCGTGAAAACTGCCTGAATGCGTCTCGTGACGATCGCGGCCCTTATGAAAATATCTATAAAATACTTAAAGACCTCATCTTGAATCCGTGAGGCGGCTTTATCGTTGCTTTTTTAATGAACTGAACATAACGCTCTGGCGCGATAGGTGCGGGCGCGACGGCATGAGCCGCAGCGCCCAATACACTCTTATTCCCCGGAGGCTGCAGACAACATCGCCTTATTGGCTTTAACGCTCTTTGCCAGCTCTTTTTCGGCCAGGGCATGAACCCGCAGACCTGTTTTAGCGGCAAGCGCGGAAGCCTTTTCTAGCACTTTTTCGGCAATCGCTACTTTTTTCATCGCTTTTTCATGTGCTTTGCGCGCTAGATTGAGCATATTGCGGCTGCTCTTTTTAGCTGCCTTTTTCACGGCCTTCTTTGGCGCTGTGCGTGATGCTTTTTTAACAGCCTTCTTCTTTGTTGCTGTTTTACGAACGCTTTTTTTAACCGCTTTGCGTGTGGTCTTTGCCAAGACATCTCTCCAATTGTTTATGCGCGAATGCGCCAGCAGTTTAATTGTAAATAAATAACATTAATAAGCCGTAACAGGCTGGATGCGCCTCAGGGAGGCAATGGCCAGTTATGCTGAGCGATAAAGGCGCGCGGCATGAGGTGACGATGGGCGACAATTCGCCAAGCGAATGAAGCATTATATTGTTTTTAAATCAAAGATAAGCGCTACTGTCCAACGCCGTAGCCTCCGACAATATTTGCATCAATCCGTTCTATTTCCTGCCCAAAGGCGATCATCGCCGCATCTGTCGCCGCTTCTAATTCTTTAACGTCGTCAATGCCAAATTCTCGCGCCATTTGTTCAATGGCCGATTTAATGCGCAACGCCGACTTACCAAGACCCTTTTTCATTTCGGAGGGTGAGCGGCCAATGCTTGTTAATACGCTGAGCCGACATTCCGTTCGACCCAGCATGCGCGCGGATTCAATAAACTCTATAATACGCGCCATTGATACGCGAGCCATAGGCATATGATCCCGACATCAGATTGAAAAGCGACCCTGATCGCGTTTTTTACACTAATATGTCGCTATTACTTTTTCATGACTGTTCGAACGCAATAAATTGATGCGTCTTTTTATAACCTTTGGCTAGCATTGCTTATGATCCGCGCAGCTTTATTCATGAACCGCTAGAGACCGCGCGCCCAGGCTGGCCTTAGCGGCGCATGTTCAGGTTCAGCAATCGCACTGCGTAATTCTTGCAAGAGACGCGCCTTATCCGCCCCAAGCGTGCCTTTAAGGATTAGCCAATTTGATGCATGATCACTTCTGAAAATAGTGCGCGTGAGCTCAAGCTGAGAGATAAACAGCTCCATTTCCTGCATCAGTCCAGTGATGCTGAGCGGCGTCCAGTCAGCAAAGCCTTTGAGGAAGCGCTCTGTCCCTTTTGGAAAACTCACGACCAGTGTGGCAAGATATTCTGGCTGCGCTTCATTCATTAAAGCTGCAGAGTGTCGCGCATGCTGTTTTGTCAGTGTCTCACCGCCCAGACCATTCAAAATCATGACGGAGCGTTTAATGCCTGCCTCTTGCAGCTTCTCTAGCGCTGACAATGTGCTTTTAAAGGTTTCACCCTTATTGACGCGCGCCAAGATTTCATCATCGCCAGATTCTGCGCCAACATAAGCAAAACTAAGCCCAAGCATTGCAAGCTCTTTCAACTCAGAGACAGATTTCTTGCTGACATTGCGCGGCAAACAATAGGTGGAGACACGTCTCACGCCTGGCAGCTCAGACCGAATGGTCTCAAGGATGAGACGCAGTCGACGCGTGGAGAGCGTCATAGCATCGCCATCAGCCAGGAAAATACGCCGCAGGTTCGCGCCATATTGCTCCCCAAGACGCTTGATGGTTTCTACCACCTCCGCTTCATCTCTTGGACGAAAACGTTTCTGAGGATCCGTATACATCTCGCAAAATGTGCAACCGTTCCAGGAGCAGCCATCTGTTACCGGTAAAATCAGCGAGTCAGCTTCGCTTGGCGGGCGATAGACAGGCGCGATATAGCGGACAATCTCATTCATGCGATATGCGGTCATTTGTTAGAGAGCGCGACGATAGGCTTAAAAAAACGCATCATTGTCGATCTTTAGCACCTTTTATTCATATCATTTTTTGCATGCTGGATAAAGCGCGTCTCTTTTGACGCCCTTTTAAAATGATAGATGCAGCTGTGCGCCAACGCATGGGCTTGTGTGGCGTAAATATTGTTTATTTTTCTAAACATGGATCCTACATACTAAGCCTGCGCGCAAGCAGGACGCAAAAGAGGTGATGACATGAAATTCTTATGCCTGACGGCAAGTTTATTGATCAGCCTCACAATGAACGCCTTTGCAATAGAAGCCCGCCGTCCTCTGCCATTACCCGTCTTAGATCCGCCCGCCTCAGGTCAGAGCTTTCAAAAAATTGTTCTTTCAGGTGGATGTTTTTGGGGTGTTCAAGCTGTTTTTGAGCATATGTCTGGCGTTAAAAAAGCGCTTTCCGGTTATGCCGGCGGCGATAAGGATACCGCAACTTATGCGCTGGTCAGTACTGGAAGCACGGGGCATGCTGAATCTGTAGAAGTCACTTATGATCCAAAAAGGGTAAGCCTTGGACAGATCCTGCAGGTTTTTTTCTCCGTTGCGCATGATCCAACGCAACGCGATATGCAAGGGCCAGATGAAGGACCTCAATATCGCTCAGCCGTTTTTGTAGACACGAAAGAACAACAAGAGATTGTCACACAATATATAGATCAGCTTACCGCGGCAAAGCTATTTAGCAGTCCAATCACCACGAAAGTTGAGATTGGTAAAATATTTTATCCAGCTGAGTCCTATCATCAAGACTATCTCGTTCATAACCCAACAAAGCCTTATATTATTTTCAACGACTTGCCGAAGCTTGACAATCTTCGTCGTCTTTACCCAAAATATTATGTCGCAACGCCCACACTCACAACAGACCAATCAAAATAACACGCAGCTAATTATGAAGAAGCGATACTTATTCTGGTGTAAATAAGTCTCAGGCGCGAGGCTCACGCTCGCGCCTGGGCTGTTAGCTAGTCTATGATTGTAGAGGTTGCTTAGGCTGCTTTAGACTCGACAACACGCGCCTTAACCTCGCCCTTGGCGATCTCTATGCGACGGGGTTTTTGCTCCTCAGGAACTTCACGCACCAAATCGACATGGAGAAGTCCGTTAACAAGGCTCGCTCCAGTCACAGTGACAAAATCTGCGAGCTGGAAACGTCTTTCAAAGCTTCGCGCCGCAATACCCTGATAAAGGAACTCACGCAGCCGGCTCTCATCAGTTTCTTGAACTTTACCGCCCTTGATTGTGAGCGTATGCTCTTTGGTCTCAATGGCGATCTCTTCAGGAGAGAACCCTGCAACCGCCAGGCTGATGCGATAAGCATTATCGCCTGTGCGTTCAATATTGTAGGGTGGATACGCATGTGGCGTTGGATCGGCGTCCAACGTATGGCCCAGCATATCAAACAAACGATCAAAGCCGACAGTCTGTCGATAGAGGGGTGAAAAATCATAGGCTCTCATAACACATCCTCCTTATGAAGCGACATGCAGTGTTTTCATTGCTTCGAAAACACCGAAATAAGCACCCTTACGGCGTGCTCTTTTGATTTTTGTATGAGAGGGAGCCTTTTCAAGAGCAGGCGCAAATTTTCTCAAATCAGTTTTTGTAAAAAACGAAAACGAAAGATGTCGCGATGGATTTTACCGGTAAGGCTGGCGTAAAAGATCATTTGTTGTTGGATCAAAAACATGCGTGTGTCGAGGCTGAAGGCGTTTGTGCACGAAAAGCTGCTGTAATGACTGACGCTTTTTGATCAATGCTGAGGCAAGACGCAAAACAGTCTAATCTTTTGAAGAATTTCAGTGCTTTAGCCGCAAAGCCGCCGCTCAATTTATATTTAAATCGGTGAGGACGCCGACGCGAATATAACGCCGTCGCCGACGCCCCACCTTGCCGGACCAAGGGGACTAATCTCAGTGCAGCAAGACTGAATGTGGCAAAGGCCGCAGAGAACATCAATGTCAACACGCAACAAAGGTTAAATTTATTTTCTCATAAATTATTAAGAAATTTTAACAGCTCGGGCGCTTTTCATTAGCCTGCTGAATAGGCAGCATAAAGTCATGAACCTTACGCGGCATGCGACGGATTTAAGAAAATCCTTGAGCAAGGCTTAATTGTATACGAGCAGCGCCAATGGACGCTTCTAATGTATACGGGCATTATTAAATGCGTTCTGTAACCCTGAGACGTTCAAAGCGAGGCCTATGACTGGATAGGCTGGTCAAAGCGCAATGGCCAAAAAAAGAGGGGCGCGGGCTCCCCTCAAGCCGCCAATTTAAGTATTTGCCTGAATGACGATCGGCGTCGAACGGATTTCATTTGGCGCAAGCGCCAGCAACAGATCTCACGCAGAAAGATCAGCCTATCTGTTGCGCCCGAGCCGCGATCGATAGAGCGCTTACAGCAATAGTTATGGCGATTTTTAAAAGGCGGTTGGCGAGCTGGCGATTTCTCCAGAGCGGCACATGGGTCATAATTGAGTAAATTCTGTTCCTGGAGCGTATATTGCCAAACCGTAAATGGCGTCCAACACAATATAAAAGAATTGACGGAGCAATTGACTCAAACTTTTCTGATTGGAGTTTGACCAATGCCATGGATCACACCTTCGCAAGGATCTTTCTCGTCGGCGAAGGCAAAAATACTGGTCTTTGGTATTGGTGCGTTAATGAGGCGCCGCAATCAAAATATATAAAAGAAAATGCAGGTTACAGTAAAACCGCTGCTGACGCTAAAGCAGAATGTGAAGCCAGAATACGTCTGAACGAAGAAAAAAATAAGACGTTAGCAGTCAATGGCGTCGCATAAGTTTAATATAATATTTAATCATATGTTCAATATGCATTATTAATAAATGATCGCTCTTAAGAGCCAAATCTAAGCTGTTTCGTGATCAAGCCCTCTTGGACCTAAAAAATCCCATAATAATCTGCGCAAGACAATCAAGTGATCAGCAGCCTTGTTAACGGCATGCTGTTCTAACGACGACTTGATTTTCGAAACAATAAGCTGGCAGATATCCTCCCAGGACTCCTCATAATCTAAAAGATAATGTCGATAGAGCCGCTGATGGCGATTTGTAAAACGTTGTGGCTCGGGAAGCTCAGCCTCAAGATGCAGTCCCGTCAAAACACAGCATTGATCGAGATCCACGAGTTTTTTCATAGCCGCCTCCAATACTCAAATAATAGGCTAAGACGACCTTTATGAATGATCCTGCAAATTTTCGCCATAATTCCTAAAATTAACGCCAGGAGCCACTATAAAAACTATTTTTTCATCACTAAGATTAAGTCGGCCCACATCAATATGACACACGCCATCAATCAGAACTATGAAGTATACGGCCAGAAGCAGTTGCTTTTTGAAAACATAGGATTATGTCATCGAATATACATATGACGTTAGGTTCACACCCGCACTAAAACATTAAAAAACGAGTCCAAAATTGCGTCAGCAGCTTTACGACAAACCAACAATGGAAATGCGCCTCTTATTTTGGGCCTTTCTGAAACCCGTTCTCAACGGGGTGATTGGCGTTATTCTCCTGATGATAAATTATTTCGGCCTAAAATTGATGGCGGGCGCCTTAGGGATCGATCTTGATAAAATCATCGCAAGCCTATGGATCTATCTTGCACTCATCAGTATTATCGTTAGCTTCATTTTAAGAAAGAAATTCATAGACGCCACATTGAATATGATGACGTCCGTTATTGGCCTGAATTTTTCCCTTGGACTAATAATGACGCCTTATCTGGCTTATATTTTCTGGCCAACGCTTGGGTGGAAATATCTAGTTTTCTGGCTCATCGCTATCGCCTCTGTCATCATTAATGTCTTGACCACTCCAGTAAAATAATTGCTCATTGGCTGTTACCATGAGAAATAATTCGAATTTATTTTCAAAACACTGGTTTTCAATATAGAGTTACTTAAGCATCATATGACGAAGCCTTCCCCAGTCCACTATTCTAAAAACGGATCCTTACGAAAAGACAGAACTTAAGATATAAGCCATTTTCATTAAAAAACGTCGAACTGATTGATTGCTAACATCACAGTTACAAGACAATCTTTGCATAGTAATATAAAAGTCCAAGGGAGACGGGCGTTTGTCCAGAATGCGCGCAGATTTACTCCTACTGATTAACGCAATTATTTGGGGGACAGCCTTTATTGCTCAAAAACAGGCAAATGATTTTATCGGACCGCTTACCTTTATTGGCTTTAGATACAGCGTCTCTATGCTCTTGCTCCTTCCCTTTGCATTTTATGAGACAAGAAAACTATCAAAACAAATTTCTCGTCAGGAGCTTTTTCTTTGCGTGACGCTTGGCGTGATCTTGTTCGTCAGCATGTCGCTTCAACAAACAGGCCTGCTCACGACATCAGCCACAAATGCCGGATTTCTCACCTCTCTCTATGTTGTTCTCACGCCTTTTATTGCCTGGATTTTATTGCATCAGCGTCCAGATCTGCGACATATCATTGCCTGTCTTGGCTCAATGATCGGCGCCTGGCTTTTAGCAGCAAACGGAACATTCGAGAAAATTAATTTTGGAGACGTCCAAATTCTGGTCTCAGATATTGGGTGGGCAACCTGGATCGTGCTCGTTTCAATATTTATGAGCCGCTCCGAAAGACCCTTCCTTCTTGCGCTTATTCAATATTCCATTGCAACAGTTCTTGGCTTCACTTTAGGCGGCGTCTTAGAAGAAACGACAACGACTGGCGTCATGAATTGCCTTTTTCAAATTATTTATGCTGGCGTATTCTCCGGCGGACTTGCCACAACGCTGCAGGCCTTTGCGCAAAAATATACGCCTCCTGCCGACGCCGCACTTATTGTCTCGCTTGAAAGCATCTTCGCCGCCCTCGCAGCCTATATATTCTTAGGTGAAAGCTTAACGTTCTTAGCAATAACAGGATGCATGATTATACTCATCTCTGTTATCAGCGTTGAATTAAAAGCTCTGCCATTTACCTTTCCGATCTCCTTCAGGCGCCATAAATGACGCGAAGACCAATCGCGAGCACAGCGCAGACAGCAAAACTCACAAACATGCTCAATCTGAGCCAAAAGACCAATAATGCAGCGATAAGAGAGAGAAAAAGAGCCGGCGCATTGAGGCTTGAAATAATAGGCATATCAAAGCTCAAGCCATAAAGATCAAATATGGTCACAGTCTCAAACAATGTATGAATGCTAAACCAGACGCCAAGATTAATCATAACGCCGACAACAGCTGCAGTAATAAATGAAAGCGCGCTAGAAAGTCGTTCGTTTACACGAAGCCGTTCAACAAAGGGCGCGCCAAGAAAAATCCATAAAAAACAGGGGGTGAATGTTGCCCAGCTTGCCAACACGCCTCCTAAGACACCAGCCGTTAGCGCATTAATCTGACCAGGATGATGATAGGCGGCAATAAAGCCAACAAACTGCAAGACAAGCAATAAGGGACCAGGCGTTGTCTCGGCCATTCCCAACCCATCTAACATCTCGCCAGATCCAAGCCAATGCAAGCCCTCGACTGAATATTGCGCCACATAGGCTAAAATCGCATAAGCGCCACCAAATGAAACAAGCGCGAGCTTTAAAAAGAAGCGGCTGATTTGATTATATATATTTGTATTCTCACTAAAGAGAATAATAGAAAAGAGCGGCGCCAACCATAAGAATACGATTGATGCTGAGGCATATAGGCTTGAATGTATTTTATCTTTGCAAATATCTGCAACAACATTATCGATAAGATATCTATTATGAGAGGCCGCCAAAGGCTTCTCATCACGCCTCATTATTAAGCTATAACCTCCTTTAAATCCTTTCGACATTATACCAGCAATCGCAGCTATTAGGATAATAATAGGGAAAGATATATGATAAAAATATATCGCAATAAAAGAAATGCTTGCCGTTAATCTTTGACTATTATCCGTAAGCGCCCGCAGGCTTAGCCTAAAAATAGATTGAAAGAGAATAGCAATAACGGCGCATCTCATGCCAAAGAATAAAGTGGCAAAAAGATAATGATGTCCATAGCTAACATAGAGAATACAAAATAGCATCATTGATAAAGCGCCAGGCAGTATAAAAATACTCCCCGCTAAAATCCCGCCCCACACGCCATGAAGCAACCAGCCAATATAGGTCACAAGCTGTTGCGCCTCTGGACCAGGCAGCAGCATGCAATAATTTAATGCATGAAGAAATCGCGTTTCAGAAATCCATTTTTTTTCTTCAATCAAAATGCGGTGCATAATCGCAATTTGACTGGCCGGCCCGCCAAAACTCAGCAGGGCTATCTTCATCCAAACGATGAGCGCCTCTTTATAACTTACAATATGCGTTAATTTAGCGGTCGGCTTGCGCTGATTATCCGTCACGTCAACTCAGTCTGATAAAGAAGATGGAAGGGCTTTTCGTCAATATCATTGAAAAAAGCAGCTGTAAGCGCGCCGCCATAACACGCCCCAGAGTCAAGATTACAGCGATTGAGCCGTATATCGGCGCGCCCGGTAAAGGGGGGATTTTTTGTCGTCGGCGTATGGCCATGAACGACATATTTTTCAAATCGTCGATCATCAACGATAAATTTTCTTCTTATCCAAAGCTTAGCTTCATCAGACTGATCCGCCAATGGCGCATCAGGATCAATGCCCGCATGAACAAAAAATCTTTTATCATCCTCATATGAGGTGGATAGTGTCGTCATCCAGGCAAGGTCAGAATAAAACTCTTGTGTAAATCCGCCATAGGATTGAATTGTCGCCTCTCCGCCGCTGACCAGAAAGCGCATCTTCTCTGTTTCGCCAGAAACCGATTTAATCATCATTTCTTCGTGATTGCCTTTCAAACAAATATAATTTTCAGATTCGAGAGAACGTAATTTTTTGATTACCTGCTTTGAATGCGGCCCACGATCAATATAGTCGCCCAGAAAAATAAGTTTAAAACGATCATTGCGCCATTTAGTTTCTATAAAGCAGTCAATATGTTCAAGAAGCGTCTCAAGCGCATGAAACATGCCATGAATGTCGCCAATTGCTATAGTGAGCATTCTTCAAGCCTCACCTTAACTCATCGTTCCAGTCATGACGCCTTTGTCGCCATTGCTCTAACAAGCGTGGCGTAATCACGCTTCGTTTGCGCAGCATAGCTTAGCGCAAAGGTTGCAAGGGCTTCGTCAAAAACCTCGCTTTTGCCCATATAACCTGAGATGAGCGCACTATCTCCTGAACGCGCATGCGCGCGCGCCAATGTTTTCCCACAAAGAGCTGCATAATCACGCAAGGCCTTTTGCTCAGCGATCTCACTAAAGCTGCCTAATCGCCTGTTTTTAAGTCGACGTATATAAAACTCTCGTCCAGAGTTAGCGTCCTGCGTCCAGCCAAGAAAAATATCACTGGCCGCCTGCATCATGCGCTGCCCTTCAACGACGCGCCGCCCTGCATTATCTCTATAGGCCTGCCCAACGCCAAATTGCTCTAAGACAGATTGTTGCGCCTCTTTTACTTGTAGAAATAATGGATCGCCATCGTCGCTCATAAACAAGCCAATACAGCAAAATGTGCCGACCGAGCCAACGCCGACAGCCTTAAAAGCAAGATCTTTCAACGTATAACAATCAAATAAACACATCCGATCCGGGGTTAATCCTGAGCGATAGCGCTCAAATGCTTTTGTGGCGTCAAATCTATGCTGCTTGTCGGCGTCAACTTTGAGATGAAAGATGATTGGCGGGCGATCCGCAATTGTTGGCGCATCGCCCAATACGAGATGCGGAAAATTATCATCCTTAGATAGACCTGAGCCGCGCGCTTTATTAATAATATTTTTTAAATCCTCACGTAATTTATGATCATCAATAGCGACAATCTCTTTTTCAAGATTAATCTGACTATGCCAGATTTCCAAAGGAGAGAGCTCAGAAAGCTTGAGCATATGATGGCGATAAGTCTGCACTGTAAGAAGAGATAAATGACGCGCCTCATCCTCTGACATGCCAGCGGCATCTGCTGCAACAGCAACGCTTGCAGCTAAGCGCTTGACATCAACAGTAAAGTCAACATTTGGCAGGGTTTCATCAAAATCATCAATATCAAACAGAATATTGTTTTCTGGCGTGCTAAAGACGCCAAAATTCATTAAATGACAATCCCCGCAGGCCTGAACATTAATGCCAGCAATTGACGCCTTAGAAAGATCAAAGGCCATCAGCGCAGCTCCGCCGCGATAAAATGAAAAGGCGTTTTGCGACATTCTTTTATAGCGCTCCGGCAACAACTCCGGCAGCCTGCTCTTATCTGTCGCGCCGAGGATGTCTATTGGATTGCGCGTGCAAGCGCCAATCGTCAGACCATGCGCCTCCCGAGGGTAGCGGTCGCGAAGCTTTTTACCGCTTTCATATCTTTGCACCCGAGTAGGCATGACGATCCCTGATTATTTCTCATTCATATATGAGAAGATCAATTCTTTGCAAAATCATTATGCAATAAACGCCGATAATTCAAAATAGATAAGAAAATCGAACGACAGGTTTAGAAAAATCTAAGAAATTGAGGGCCGGGCGATTGCTTATTTGTCCTGAACGCCAAGATCTAAACAAGGATGACAAAAAATTTAGGTTTGGGGTGACAAAGGCTAAAGCTGATTTTTTAAAATCTGCATATATTCTTTTTCTATGAGCTCTGGCCCATAGATTTTTTCTAATTTCCTGACAATAAAATGTCCCTGTGCGAGTTCTTGGAAATAATTCATAAAAATTGCGCTGCTGGCCGCCCCGCCAATAACCCCAACCAAAGGCACAGCTCCTGCTGCGGCGCGCTCATAAACAACAGCGCTAAATCTTGTCGCAATCTCGGAGATAAATCCATTTACAGCAGGCGAAGCAGCAGCAGATACGCCATGCTCTGCTAAGATTTGCCCTGCTTCATTGCTGAATTTTGCAAAGCCGCGACGGCTTGTAAAATAACTGCTAACGGACCCATTGTCAGAGCTTGGCGCGCCCAAGGCCAAGACCTCCATGCATGCAAGCTTTGATTGCATGAGTTGCAAATTCTCGCCATGGGACCGAGCAATCTCAGCAATTGATCTTAACGTCAGCACTGTTGAAAAGGGCAGCTCAACAGGCAGGCTCGCCATGCCAAACATCCCACTCACGCCACCCGTAATCGTTGAGACAAGCGTCGTCAGCTTTCTTTTTGGCGGCGCCTTTTGTGCTGTTTCAAGAGAATTGACCGCCACATCGAGACATTGCAGCATTGTTTTTTGAACAGCCTTATCAAGCTTTCTTTTCATGGAGCCAGGCACAACCTCAAGCAGCTTGACGATCGGCTTGCCGCCAATATTCGACAGCAATGCCGCAAATCCCTGATTTTCAAGAAGCTTTACGGCCTCCCCGAGCTCAATAATTTCATGGGACTGCAAACCCTTTGGCGCTGTCTCAGTCATGAGGCGGACGATACCTTTTTTATAAAAAACATTGTTATCTCTTAAGCGCGTCGGCCTCTTCTTCCAAGAGGCCGACTTGGCGCCTTCACCTATAGCGCCATTAGTCAAATATCGCCTAGCTCAGCTCAACGCTCTGTCGCGCATCATTTTCAAGCAGTAAGGGATCTGAGAAAGCTAGATTTGTGACAATGGGCTCAAGATCCAACGCGCCGCGGATCTTTTGAAGCATCCGAAATGTATGGGGCTCCATTTCATCAATGGCGCCGGCAACAAATTCGACAGCTAAGATAGCCTTTTTCTTCTCTGCGGCCGTTGGCACCAGCGCCGGCAAGGTTTGAACAGCCTTTTCCGGTTCAAATTCTATGATAATCGACTGCTCATTAATAATCTCGCCGCGTCGCTGCGCGCCAAGAGACCGAAAGGGCTCATCAACCGTCAGCATTTTTGCCGATCGCTCAAGCCGATCACGTCTGACCGACCCACGCGCTTCACTCAGTAACAAAAGCATCCGAATGACAGCCTCTGCTAAACCGCCTCGATCCATATTTAAGAGCGCTGCGCGTACTTGAGGAAGATTACGTAATTCCTCGGCATCCTTATGGGTTCTGCCAAAATCATTAAATCGTCCAACCCAACGCATGTAAGGCGAGCCATAAAGACAAAGAAAACTCGTCTCATAACACGCATCTCGAATATCACGCCACACATCGAGTGAATGATTAATATTTTCTGCCCATAATCTTTCGGCAACTTTGAAAATATTATCATCTGTTATTTTTTCTCTGTCTTCCGTGAGCATCTCGACAACCATCGGCAACCACATCAATGCCGGATTATGCGAGGAAAACACCCCTCTTTGCATCCGCGCTGGATGCATGCTGCGAGACAGTTTTGCTGTCTCTGGCGTGACAACTGACTGTATCAACGGGCGCATAAAAAGATCATAAAGATCTGCATTAAGCTCAGAGATCCGCGCGACAGCAGCAAATTGATGTTCATCGTTACGATTATTGTCGTGCAGATCTAAAATATCCGACATCCGTCGCTCAGTGAAACTAACGCTAAATTTCTTATCAACTCCCTCGCCATATTCATTTTCAATCTGCATTTCATAAAGCCCTGGCGCCAGAGCTTCGATTGTCTTCATGGTCGAGGTGACTTCCGCATGTTCTTTCTTAGCGATTGTTGACGACACAAAGATCCCTAGATGGCCGACCTTATCATGCACCATATAGATTATGCGCTGGCCACAGATCTTTATTTCCTGCTCATCTGCATAAGTGTCAGGAATCCAGTTCAGCGCTTGCTGCGGCGGCGTGATATTATCTCCCCAGCTTGCAAAGACAATAATTGGCGATCTGATCGCCTTAATATCCAGCCTTCTGCCCCGTTCAATATAGGCTTCGCCGCGCGCGAGCTTGTTGCCAACAAAAAGTTGCTCAACAATCCATCTGATCTCTGCTTCATTCATAAAATGATAGCCGCCCCACCAGCGTTCAAATTCAAGAAAACGCTCTTTTCCATTTTCAGGGTCGTCAAAAAGATCATAATATTTGCCAAAATAATTTCTGCTTGGATTGAGCATTTCGAAATTAGAAACAAGATTAGCGCCGTCAAATTGACCATTACCCAGATCTGATAAGAGCAGCACAGACGCTAAACCGCCCAATAGACCGCCATTATAGCGCATGGGATTTTCACCAATGCGTCCAGACCAATAGGATAAGGGTGCGCCATTAATGACGAGCGGCCCCGTAATATCGGGATTAGCCGCCGCCATCACCATCGTCGCCCATCCGCCTTGACAATTACCCACAATAATTGGCTTTGGCGCATTTGGGTGCAGACGCGAGATTTCCTTCACGAAGGCGGCTTCTGCCCGCATAACATCGGCAAGCGTTTGTCCCCTTTCAGGATGAGGACGAAATACAACAAAATAAACAGGATGACCGTCATTAAGCGCAACGCCCACCTGACTATCTGATTTGAATCCGCCTATACCGGCGCCGTGACCCGCGCGCGGATCAATAATCATATAAGGGCGCTTCCATTCCTTTATCTCGACGCCTTCGGGCGGGGTGATCTTTAACAGCAGATAATTTACCGGATGTTGCAGCATGCGGCCGTCGACAATGACCTCAGAATCATATGTCAGCACTGGCGGACAGTCGGCCTGTTCATGAACGGCGTCGCTATCAGCGCGTTGGCGCATAATGTCAGTCGTTAAAATCAATCGACGCATAAAGTCTTTGCTATATTCTCTTGCCTGATCAAAAAGACTATGCTCGTTTCGGGCTGTTTCACCGGAAAGATAAAGATCAGCAAGACTTTTTGTGAATCTTCGTCCAAATGCGGACTGTTCTTCTGCAAATCTATGAACATGCTGCGATAGCGCCGTCATCACATTTTGCGTTTGATCCGATGCGATTTCTTGTGATGCAGATAATTGATTTGACAAAGTGGATAGGCTGAATGTTGGTTCCATTATTAAACCCCAAGCTCGGCCGATAGGCCCGCTACTGCCATAGTGTGAAGCGCAATCATGATTTCTTCATCGGTTGAGAGGCGATAAACACTAATTGCCGATGCCGCGTCTGAAATCTTTTCTTCTCGACGATCATTTGCCTCGCTTGAAAGACTGACGCCAAGCCAGGAAAGCTGTTTGATGACGCCCGCTCGAATAGTTGGGGAGTTCTCGCCAATACCGCCGGTAAAGACGATAAGATCTACCCCGCCAATCGTCGCGGCCATTGAGGCGATATTCATAGAGACGCTGTGAATAAAGAAGTCTACCGCCTGTTTTGCCTCTGGCTTGTCAGAGGCCTCAAGCATGCGCATGTCATTCGACAGATCTGACAAACCAAGAAGTCCAGACTGACGATAGAGCAAACTACCCAATTCACGCACAGAAAGTTGCTCATGCTCTAATAAATATAAGAGTAAGCCGGGATCGATTGCGCCGCATCTCGTTCCCATCGGTAAACCCTCAAGGGCTGAGAACCCCATCGTTGAGGCAATAGACTTGCCGTCTTTCATAGCGCAAAGCGAGGCCCCATTTCCTAAATGCGCAACAATGACCCGCCCTTTTGCATGCATGGGATCAACTGTTTGGAGTCGGCGCGCAATATATTCATAAGACAAACCATGAAAGCCAAAGCGCCGAACGCCGTGATCGTAATATTTACGTGGCAAGGCATAGGCTTCATTGACAAAACTGTGACCACGATGAAACGCTGTATCAAAACAGGCAACCTGGCAAACATTCGGAAAGGCTTTTTGCGCCGCTTTGACGCCAGCAATATTATGCGGCTGATGCAACGGTGCGAGCGGAATAAATGACTCAAGGTTTTTTAAAAGCTCTTCATCGATGCGCATTGGCTCGCTATAATGCGTGCCGCCATGAACAATGCGATGGCCAATTGCCGCAATGGCGGTTTGCGGAAAAGCTTCTCGTAGCCAGGCAACGATTGAATGTGTCGCGTCAATATGGTTTGCTGCTGACAACTCACGCGAGATTTTGGCGCAATCGCTAAGTTTAGCGTGAAACCTTGGCGCTGATCCCAGACCATCAATCTGACCGCTCGCCAAAAGATTGACACCGTCGACAGCTGGCGCAAACAAAGCAAATTTTATCGATGACGACCCTGCGTTGAATGTCAGTATCTGAGACTCTGACAAGCTCATGCAGAACCCTTGGATAATGTCTCTTGTCCCGCAGCTTGTCCTGTCGAGCGCCAATAATCATATAAAACGACTAAGGCGCTTGAGGCTAATCTGGCGCGATCATTATCCGCGCGACTGGTCAGCATAATGGGCGCTTTCGCCCCAAGAACGATACCCGCCGCTTCCGCCTTCGCAATAAAGGTCAACTCTTTCGCCAGCATATTGCCAGCTTCTATATTTGGCGTAATTAAAATATCAGCCTTGCCGGCAACCAGAGAACGAATGCCTTTGGTGCGCGCTGCGCCAATATCGACAGCATTATCCATCGCTAGGGGGCCATCAACCAACCCACCCGTAATCTGACCACGATCCGCCATTTTTGACAAAATAGCAGCGTCCATTGTTGACGGCATGGCAAAGTTAATCGTCTCCACCGCCGATAATATGCCAACCTTAGGCAGTAAAACGCCGCAGGCCCGCGCCAGATCAATGGCGTTTTGAACAATATGAACTTTTGTCGCGAGATCAGGCGCAATATTGACGGCCGCATCTGAAATAAAAAGCATGCGATCAAGCGATGGCGCATCCATCACAAACACATGGCTGATGCGTTTTTCTGTTCTCAAGCCGCCGTCTTTTTTGACAGTCGCGCCCAGAATTTCATCTGAATGAACATTGCCTTTCATAATGGCTCGAACATCGCCAGTCCGCGCCATATCAACAGCCAGCTTACAGGCGGCATGCGTATCCGTTGCGGCAATCAACATTGCATCTGGTAATTCTCGGCCGGAGGCATGCGCAAGCTCGCGCATCTTCTCAATTGGCCCAATCAGTAGCGGCTGAATTAATCCTGCATCCGCAGATAGCAACGCGCCATTAAATGACGCGGCGTCTGTTGGCCAGACAACGGCGGTGCGTAGAGGCGGCAGCTGTTGCGCCCGTTCAATCAAAAGTGAGAAATAATCTTCCTGATCGATGATAATTGAGGGAAGATCGTGACGCTGAAGAATAATGGTCGATAGCGGCGCATTAACTATTGCAACGCCGGAGCAGGCAATCGCCCCATTCGCCTTGCTAACCTTTAACTCAAAGACAGCAATCGGTTTTTCTCGTTTTTCAGTGCAGCACACCTCTACAAAGAGTTCATCGCCCGGGTGCACGCGTTCGTTAAAGTTAAGGTTCTGCGAGAGATAGAGCGTGCCGGCGCCAGGCAAAAGATTTCCTAAAACAGCCGACAGAAGCGAACCAACCCAAAGTGACGGCGCAATAACATTTTCTCCCTCTTTGCCTCTTGTTGAGGGAAGCGTAAAGGGATTGGTATTACCCGAGGCATGTGCAAACAGGATCAGATCGTCTTCTCGACAAATTCTTTTAATGCTGGCGCGAGATCCAACGACAAGCTCATCCCATGTCGTATTTCGAACATCTGAGGATGAAGTCATTTTTATTCCATTTATGCATGAGCGCGCGCTTTATCTTCTACATGTCGGCTGTATTTGACAGCCGTGTGACCAGTGTCGTTTTGACGCAGGGCATGTCAAAGCGTGAAGATTGCGCTCAGATGAATTAGATTAATTCTAATTAAAACTCGGGCTATTTTGCATGGTAACGCTTCAAACGCGATATGCGAGGGATTTTACAATAAATTCAGTCTCAAAGCCAAATAAATTCGACGCATAATAAATACTGCCTTGCGCCGCCATGTAATAAATAAGCTTAACGACTCACCCCTTATAAAACCGTAAGCGACAAGACAGCGCAGATCTGATGGAAGCGCTAAGACGCATGCAAAACGTCTCTTCGCGCTGCTGTCTTCATATAAGCGACAATAAAACCTCTTATGTTTTGAAAAAAATAATGAAGTCGATGCTGTGCATCGCGTTGAAAGCTACATCATGACGCAAGCATTTCTGCGAAAAACATGTTGGACAATTATCTTTATTCTGATCATGCATCATGAGGCCCTCAGCGGCGGCACGCTTCCTGGAGATAGTTCCGGTCAGGCCTATGCCGTGCCCTTCCCTGAGGGCATATTTTTTTGGGATACGCCAACCTATGGATGGCGCCCTAATGCCGTCGCGCCAGGCGTAGACGCAAACTCCTTTGCGAATATTCCTGCTTTTCTTTGGGCAACGCCCTTGTCGCCGCTTGGCGGACGTCTTGAACTTGCCGCAACCATTCCATCTTTATTTGTGGGATTTCCTAACACCACCGGGCATGAACAATTGTCTGCGCGACGCGGGCTTTATAATTCTCTCTTCGCCGCTATTTGGGCATTTGATCTTGGTAATGGATTTAATGTGAGTTTTTTAAGCGGCGGTTATATTCCAGAGGATCCAGGTAAGACTGGCGTTTCAACAAACGCATGGGTCGCACGCGAAGGACTAAACCTCGCTTATCTGTCTGACGGCTGGAAAGCGGCAGCTAATCTGACATATCAGCGTCAAGGCAATAATCTGACCACAAACTTACCTTCTGCTAATGATAATTTTGTTTACGACCTGACCTTCACGAAAACACAAAATAAGCTAGAATTTGGAGCCGTCGCCTTTGGTTCTTGCGATGTGGATAAACGCGCAATGAACCTACCCGCCGCCTCACAATTCGCAATGGGTGGAATAATTGGCTATGACTTTGGTAATTTAGAAGCTCAGATTTATGCAACACATGATGTGGCGCAACGAAACCTGGGTGGATATGAAACCCGCATCTGGAGCCGTGTCGCTGTCCCCTTATGGACACCTCCTGGAAAAATAACCTCTCAAGATTTTCTTGAAAAAGAATTCTAGTCGGTTGCTGGATTTAAGCCGGTCTCTCGTCTCTTAACAGTAATAAGAACGTCTTATATTTGACTAAAATTAAATATGACGTGAAGACATACTAGATTCTTACCATACAGCTAGTCATAAGCATGTCATCGAAAACCGATAGCCCTCCAGCCTTAATGTCGATCATTCATACTTGGACGACGCATAGTGATACAATCTTGCCTTTGTGCCTCCTCATAATTTTATTGAGAAAAATATGACCATTGCTCAAGAACAAACACCCATCGATACGCTGCCAAAAATCTGGAACCCCGAATCTCGCATAGGCGATATGTTGCGCGGTAAGCGCGGTCTAGTTGTCGGCGTTGCTAATGAGAATAGCATCGCCTTTGGTTGCGCAGCTAAATTGCGCGCTTTCGGCGCTGATCTCGCGCTTACTTATCTTAATGAAAAATCAGAACGCTATGTCCGCCCACTCGCCGACCAACTACAGGCTCAACTATTGCTGCCGCTTGATGTTGAAAAACCAGGACAGACAGAGGCCGCCTTTGAAAGAATAAAAGAAGAATGGGGTCAACTTGACTTCCTCATTCACTCAATCGCCTTTGCGCCGCGTGACGACTTACACGGCAGAGTTGTTGATTGCTCGCTTGCCGGCTTTACGCAAGCCATGCATGTTTCTTGTTATTCATTCATCGAAATGGCGCGTCTTGCCGAACCCATGATGACGCCTGGCGGCGCGCTCCTGACCATGAGCTATTATGGCGCTGATAAAGTTGTCAGCCATTATAATATTATGGGTCCCGTGAAGGCTGCGCTTGAAGCAACAACCCGATATCTCTCCGCAGAACTAGGTGAAAAAGGCATTCGCGTCTTTGCCGTCTCGCCAGGCCCGCTCAAAACACGCGCCGCTAGCGGGATCGATCATTTCGATGAGCTGATCGCCAATGCTGTCGAGCGCAGTCCTGCGCGCCGCCTCGTCGATATTGCCGAAGTTGGCCGCGTTGTTGCTTTCCTTGTCGGCGGCGGCGCCTCCGGCATGTCGGGCGACACCATCTATGTCGATAATGGCCTGCACAACATCGCCTAAGGAAAAATTTGATGAAAGCTGCGATAACGGCGCAAGAGGCCGCAGCGCTTATACCTGATGGCGCGAGTATTATGTTTGGCGGCTTCATGGCTGTTGGCACGCCAAATCGTATCTTCGACGCGCTTGTCGCGCGCGGGGCCAAGGGACTGACAATTATCGGCAATGATACGGCAAGACCAGGCGTTGGCGTTGGAAAACTTATTGACGCAGGCTGCGTGCGTTGCGTGAAGGCCTCACATATTGGCACAAATCCCGTCACGCAGAAAAAAATGATTGCTGGTGAGATAGACGTCGAGCTCATCCCGCAAGGAACCTTAGCGGAGCGTATTCGTGCTGGCGGCGCCGGTCTTGGCGGCATTCTCACGCAAACAGGCGTCGGCACTATGGTTGCTGAGGGCAAAGATATTTTACAGATTGATGGTAAAGACTATTTACTCGAAAAACCGATACGCGCTGATTTTGCGCTTCTGTCAGCGCGAGAAGCCGATCATCTTGGAAATTTAACCTATCGTATGACAGCTGCAAATTTTAATCCTGTCATTGCAATGGCCGCTGATTGCGTCATTGCCGAGGCGCTAGAAATTGTGCCTGTTGGCGTTATTCCTCCTGACGCAGTTCGCACACCTGGCGTGCTGGTGGATTATCTCATCAAAAGGCCTCAGTAATGGATGCAAAAGAAATTATTGCGCGCCGTGTCGCCAAAGAACTGCGCAGCGGCATGCTCGTAAACCTTGGCATCGGCTTACCCACACTCGTGTCAAAATATGTTCCAGATAATATCTCTGTCGCTTTCCAAAGTGAAAATGGCATCATAGGATTTGGCGCAGCGCCGCCAGACGGCATGGAAGATCCCCATCTCACCGATGCAGGCGGCGGTTTTATCTCAGCAGCGCCAGGCGCCATTAGTTTTGACAGCGCGATGAGCTTTGCCCTTATTCGTGGCGGCCATGTCGATATGACCGTTTTAGGCGGACTTCAGGTTGATGCGAGCGGCCGTTTGGCGAACTGGAGCGTTCCAGGCAAACTTGTTCCTGGAATGGGGGGGGCCATGGATCTGGTCACAGGCGCCAAAAAGGTCATCGTCGCGATGCAGCACACAGCAAAGGAACAATCAAAAATTGTTCAAGAACTGTCATTGCCGCCAACAGCTGCGCGGTCTGTCAGTCTGATTGTTACTGAACTGGCCGTTATTGAGCCAACAGAAGAAGGGCTCGTGTTAAAAGAACATGCGCCCGGCGTTACTGTAGATATGATCATTGCGAAGACGCAAGCTCATCTCATTATAAAAACACAAATAGCAGAAATGAATTTAAGCTAAATTTTTGGTATTACTCGTTGGAAATCAAAAAAGACGATTTAATCTGACTTGCGCTCTTTGTCCTGAGAGCGGACAGTAGCCTCTGATAAAACATCACAAAATCAGAAAGCCAAAATTAAATAAATTCTTAAGGAATTGAAGAATATTTCATGATTGATATGCGCTCCTCTCACAGCAGATTTTTGTGAGACTTTAAAGAGATAAAATATTAGCTACTTCGATCATCCTTGACTTTGATTGCTGCCCAATCTGGTCATTTTCTTCTTATGGACAGATTTTCTTCTCGACCTATAATCAAAGCGTATTTCACGAAATCTCTATCCCCGATCGCTTTCAGGCGAGAGGCTGCGATTTGACCTGAAGTGTCAGTTAAATGTTGGAAAAAATAAGAAACTGGCTTCAGGACTGGTCCGACGCCTGTGAATATGCAAATGAATGCGCGCCTGATCTCACTTTCCTCACGCCTTACGCGCCAAAGGCATGGCTCGTTGCCGCGGGAATCCTTGCGCTCTCTTTTTGGGCTGCTGACATCTGGCGGTTGAAGAGATTAGGTCAGCATGGGCGCGCCCATAGCCATAGCGGCCATGCTCATGATCTCATCCTGCAAGTTCATCTGTCCCCTTCAGCCTTTGCTGACGTCGCCACGACAGGTTTCATCACGCTTATTAGCGCTCTAGCGCAGTTTCCTGGGTTTCAACTGGCACTTTTTCCAGAACTCGGCGCCTTAGCCAATGATGTATTTCGTAAACCTCAGGGCGTTTGGGCCAATGCGCCATTCATGCTGATGGCGACCCCCTTTCTTGCCGGCCTGGCGGGCACCCTCATCACGAACACTTTGCCTTATGGCATGGCGTCTATAGTGATCAGCGTCGGTGCTGCAATTTTGGTTATCCGCCTTTTGAAGTCGCCGATCGCGCCGGCAATCTCTGCTGGTCTTTTGCCCGTAACGCTTGGCGAGACAAGCTGGTGGTATCCACCTTCCCTTCTCATTGGAACCGGTTTTTTGGCTGGCGTCTCATATCTTCGGCGCCAATTCTTACAGCAACAGCTTGTTCATTCCGCAACAGCCAACCACAAACAAGATCCTCACATATCACCCCATCATGATAAATCATGGGTCATTTTCTTTTCTACCTTTCTACTTGTTGGCGCCTTAAGTGCGACATTTACAGGCATCAGGTTTCTGTTATTCCCGCCTTTGGTCGTCATCGCATTTGAAATGTACGCTCATGCGCTAATTTGTCCCTGGGCGCACCGCCCATTGATCTTGCCTGCTGTTTGCGGCTTAACAGCCGGCGCAGGCGTTTTGATGGTTGAGGCGCTGGGCGCGGGACCAGGAGCTGCAGCACTAAGCGTTATTTGTGGCGCCGTCGTTTTACGCAGCGTTCACATGCACATACCGCCTGCGATCGCGGTAGGATTACTACCCTTCATCATGAAAAATCCTGATCAAGACTATGTCGTCGCCGTTATCTTTGGCACGGCGCTGCTGAGCCTGACCTTTATGCTATGGCGCATTATGGCGCCAATAGACAAGAATATGTGATAGGCCAGTAAATGCACATATCAGTTGCTTTTAATTCAAATGAACTCATAAAAATAACATCGTCGGCATGATAAACGCCAATGGCCCTCGATAGACTGTATTGATCATTTGAAAGGCAAAAAAATTGCGCCGTCGATCTGAGCGCGGCGCAATGTTAAGCTTATCTTTCTCAAAAGTCCGTGACGATAGAGAGGCTTATTGTCATGCGCTCAAGGCGCATCTTTGAGATAGTCAAAAACAACTTCGCCTAAATCAAGCGTCAAATCCGCCTTAAAGTGAACGGCAGAGACAATATCAACCACAGGTAAACTACAAACGTCGATATTAACATGCCAATGAAGATCAAGACATGCCGGCGATGACCAGGCGCCCTTCATGACAATATCTGACATTTTGTAGCGCACCAATTCACAGATACGCGGCGTTCCATCAACATGCGGAATAATTTTGAGAAGGAAATTTGGCGCGCCAAGTGATTTTTTGACTTCCTCTTCATCGATTATTTTATGCTTATAGCCAAGTGTCGCGCGAGCGCAGAGGCAAGAACCATCGTAAAGCGTGCCAACAACAACACTGGCTTCATGGGTGATTTTTGGAATTGCGCGTTTTTTTGGAAAACCCCATAATTCACGCCCGCCGACAATTGGCGCAGAGCAATCAAGATACATGGCATGGATATAAGAGCCCTTCTCGCCCTTATACTTTACCGGAATGACCTGACCACTTTCTGTATAGTCGCCAAAACCAGTTGAGTCTGGCATGCGAATAAATTCAAATTTAACAATGGGCTCATCAATTTCTAACGGTTCTGGCACGACAGCCTCAAGCGCTGCTCTGTCCGTCTTGTAAGTAACAATAATATATTCACGATCATAAAAGCGATAAGGACCACGCGGATAAGCGGGATTTGTCAAAGGCATTGCGAAGGCTTTTTCTTTAACTTTTGAAATTTCCATAGCAGCACCTTCCTCAGAGAAGTTAACACGTAATAATTGCTGAAAATCATATTCTGATTTTCATACCTATTTAGATCATTATTACAATAGCATCATGACAGAGATCGAAACCTTATGCGAATTGTAATTCAAAAAACCTCAAGCTAGCTATTTTTAAGCCGACATACGTCAGCTGATACATCAATAATCTGTCTTAATTTTTAAGAACCGTCGACGGCGGTGTTGCATAAGCCCACCGCAATCCGCCAGCCCGCTTGCGCTCGCCGCTACAGGCGCTAAGAATTTTTTTAGGACAGACATCAACGCCAACAAGAATAAGCCTATCTGCCGCGACACGGCTTGACGAATAAGTGACGCCTGTCTCCAAACATGTCACCGGTCGCGGGTTTCGATTTTTTGGCTTATTCTCAGCCTCATTCATTCCTAAACCCGTCTATATGCGTTTACTGAATTGATAAAATGATCAAGGACTAATTATGAAAGTCCATCTATCGTCGCATATTCCCAACGACGGCCACCTGCTTTTTTCTGTGTGCCATTACAAGCATTTCTAATGCCTTCAGGCGGAACAAGAATGCCCTGAAAACTTAAAGCGTTAGCGGCTTCTGCGACACCTTCATAGATAATGCCCGTATCAACACATCTAACGCGCTTCAAGCTTCTGACGGGGCCACGATGTGAGGCCTCTCTTTTTTTGGGCAAGTTCTTATGCAACATGGATCTAAAAACACCTTTAGATGATCAATCAATCATCCGTCGAAAATAAAATATATTTGTGAAGCTAATATTTAAAAAATACCTCTCAAAACACTATCATCAGTGACCTCAAGAGGTTTTTCACTCTCAATTATACAAAACGATCAAACTAATCATTATCTTGAAGCTTGACGCCAATTTTTACGGTCACCTGATATTTTGCCGGCGCGCCATTTTCTATCGTGCCCCGTGTATGCACAACCTCAAACCATTTGAGTTGGTGCTCTGAACGCGCAGCTCTGTTGATTGCCGCTTGAATGGCGTCTTCCATACTATCTGGCGACGTGCCAACGACTTCGATGATTTTAAAAACATCATTATTCATAATGTAAACAATCCTTTTGCTCAGAAGCAAATACTATAGCCGCCTTATATAAAACTTATATGTCCTAAACGCGCGCCATTAAGCCATTTTAGATTACATAAGAGCTGGAATTATGACGCACTTCAACCAATCGACCAGCGCTAGAATATCGACAGGTCAGCTCAGCTGTTTGCATTATTAGGCAAGAGACTCTTTCATTATTTTTTGAAAATTTCAAAAACTCTGTTTTTCCCATGCTGCTGCGTGATGAAGCCGCGGGCGTTTTTCAAATTATCAAAAGTTCCAAGCAAAGCCTGCGTTGAAAGCGCGCCATTGGAAACGATAACACCAGTTGGTTCATTGTCATATGCCTCAGGATCGCTTGCTATCTTATCCACACCAAGCGCGATGAAACGCTTTGAAGATTGATTGGCGATGTCATAGGCCCAAACAGAGTCATACATCTGCAATTGCTGATGCAAATCATCTCCCCTGTCTTCAGCAGCCAAGAGTAGGCCAGGCGTTAGAAAAGATAGATTGTCGAAACTGTTATGATCGGCATCGCCCAAAGCAAATAGTGAGATGTGCCCGTCAATTTGCTCCTTGTCAGATTGTGCGTCTTGATCAACCCGGAAAATTGCGCCCCACGCCCCTCTTTGTGCAAGTTCTGGCACGCTGCCTGCCCCCTGATCAGTATCGCCAGTGACGCTAAAAAAGAATGTTTTAAATCCAGAACCCGGCAACCAGGCCATGTTTTCTGGTCTTTTGAAGGGTGTCGCACCCGCATTTTTAGCCGATTGCGTCGCATTGAAAGCTTGCGTGTCACCTGCGCGAGATTCATGAATTGTGATCCACTTAAAGGCCCAGCGTGTTCCGCTGGTATGGAGCTTCTTTTGTACAACAGAAGTAATATCGCCATCTGGATCGTCTGGATGGAACGTGACAGCTGCGCCATCAATAATGACTTGTAGCGCTTGCATCTTGCCACCGTCTTGCAAGCGCGCAGGATTATTAGGCAGGAAGCGATAGACAAAAGAATTTGGCTGCAAGGCCTTTGCAAATGACACACCAGCCCGCCCATCAATCGTGCCGGTAGCGGCATGCGCAGCGTGTCCTTTTACATCCTCTTGCAAATAAAGAGCGCCCTTATCATCTGGATGAATGCCCTCAAATCCGCCTAAACCCAAAAACGCCTCAAGCGTCTGGATCCCTGCTGGCCAGTTAAGAGTAACTTCGATAACGCGACCGCTGCCATTTCCCGTCAGCTTATCGCCAGGCTCTTCTGTGAAGAGAAGCTTTTGCGTAAAGGGATTAAATGTTGAACCATCTATTTTATTAAAGCCCGTTTTACCAGTTATCGGATCAACGGGTGTTAACAGCGTGACGCGATGCGCGGGATCGCTTACATCCAAGTTGATACGCGTAATATGAGAGAAGCCATCGCCGATCTCATGACCTTGAAATAAAAAATCTCTCCCGTAATCATACCCTGTTGTTGGCCCACCAGGATTGACGCTGATCTCCACATAAGTGTTTTGATCTGGAGATGTATTTGTTTTCTTATCGCCCGCCTCTGCGCCAAGCGATAAATTTCCAAATGTCCGAATTGGACCGCTTGGATTTTCAAGCTCAACATGCCCATCAATGATAGGCGATAACACAAAGCCAGGCGCAATCACTGATTGCGCTTCCTGATCTTGAGAGTAGGATTGGGGACGCGCTACCTCTTGATCAAGCCCGCTCAAGCCTAAGAGCGCAGGATTTTCTGCAGCAATCGCACAGCCTGACGTCACTGAAGCGATCAGAAAAAGGTGATGATAAAATTTTGCCATTTTACCCTGCAGTGCGTTGTGGCGCCAATTAGCGCTAGTCTACGACAAATATTATTTCTGATTAAAGACATAGGACGCATTATTTTTTCTTTTACCCAATCTTTATGAATTGAGGGCTGTTTTTATTGGCTGATCATCATCCAAGAAGATTGACCTGATGACGGGGGGGACGATCAGCAACATAAAAGTGCCAAAGAGCACGCCCCCAACCACAACAATCGCTAAGGGTCTTTGAATATGCGAGCCGATATCTTGGGAAATCGCGGCAGGCATTAATCCTGCCGCCGCTGATATGGCCGTGATCAACATCGGCCTCACCCGATGCTCCGCGGCGTAAAAAACGGCGTCTGAAACTTTAAGCCCCTGCATTCTTAATTCGCGAATATGGAGAATATTAAAAATACCATCCATGACGGCCAGGCCAAACAGCGAGATAAAGCCCATGCCTGCAGAAATACTAAAATCATTACCAGTTATATAAAGAGCAATTACGCCGCCGCCTGTTACAAAAGGAATGCCAGATAAAGCGATCAAACTATCACGCGCAGAATTAAACAGACCGAACAAAATCACAAACATTAATGTCAGGGTAACAAAAATAACAAAACCAAACTCTCGACTTGAATTAATGAGGTTTACTGAGTCACCCACCCAGCTTATTTCATAACCCTCAGGCGTCTTGATCTCTTTTGCAAGCTTTCGCTTCACCTCCTTGATGGTTGAATCAAGGTCTCTTCCCCAGACGCTAAATCGAATAGAAATATGCCGCCTCCCCATTTCGCGGTAAATAAATGACGCGCCAGTTTCAAGATTAATCGTGGCAAGTTCTCTTAGCGGCACGAAGCTATAGGCGCCAGTGTCATGCGTCTTAAATCCAATCTTAATATCGCCGATTTCCTCAATTGTTTTTCTATCCTCTGACGACAATCGAACATTAACGCCAAATTGCTTTTCAGCTTCAAACACATTTGTAGCAACAACGCCGCCGATTGCATCTTGAAGATATTCATTAATCTCACCCGCATTTAAGCCATATCTTGCAGCTTTTTCCCTATTGATAGTAATATTTAAATTCTGCTGACCGATTGAATGCATGACTTCAACGTCAGCGATTCCTGGCACCGTATTAATTTCTTTATTAATTTTACGCGCCAGAGACTCCAAGATTTTAATGTCTTTTCCATAAAGCTTAATAGCGTTTTCACTGCTGACGCCAAATGTCGCCGCATCAACGCTTTCTTCAATATATTGAGAAATACTAAAAATTGCGCCAGGCATTTCATTTGCAAACTCTTGTTCGATATTTTTTCGCAAAAGATCCTTAGCGACAACACTTCTCCAGCTATTAAACGGCTTTAACAAAACAAAAAATTGCGCATTAAAAAATGCTTGCGTTTCGCTACCATTATCGGGACGCCCTAAATGTGAGACAACCGTCTCAACCTCAGGGTGTCGCATGAGAATCTCGCGAATCTTATGAACTGGCTCAACGCCAGCCTGTAGCGACAAGGTCGGCGGTAGCGTTACCTTGATTAAAAAGTTTTTTTCCTCCAATGCAGGAATAAAATCAACGCCAATATTAGCTGACAACAAACAACTAAAGACAATGAACGACAGACCAAAGCCGATTGTCTTTTTACGATGCGTCATCGCCCAACGCAGTAGCGGCGCATAGAGGCGCCGAAGCCAAGGAACAAAACGCGTTTGAATTTCATCGGCATTCTTTGGCAGCGCAATCGAACTTAAAACTGGCGTGACAATTAATGTTGCTAAAAATGCGCCAATGAGCGCGTAGCAATATCCCCGCGCCATGGGTTCAAAAATAAATCCTTCAATGCCTGTCATGAAAAATATTGGCACGAAGGCGATTAGCGTAATCAGCGTTGTGTAAATAATAATATTATTGACCTGTAATGTACTCGCATAAATTAGACTAATGCCTTCCGTCCACCGCTTAGTGACGCCCTCTGAACGCATAGGCGAGCTTGGATCTTCACCCCAAAAACCCTCAGAGAGTTTTTGCAGTAATTCTTGCCGCTTTTCTCTGGAGGATTGATAGGTTCTAAAAATATTTTCCACCAAAATAACGGAGGAATCGATAATAATACCAAAATCAATAACGCTGATGGAAAGAAGATTTGTTTCTTCTCCTCTAACAAAGAAGATAATAATCGCCATCGCAAATGAAATCGGAATATTAACGCAAACAATAATGGCGCTACGATAATCTCCGATAAAAAACCACTGCACCATAAAAACTAAAACCATGCCAAATAAAAGATTAAAGAAAATTGACTTCTGAATATCATTAGCAAGATTAGTTCGATTATAAAAAGGCGTCACTTTAACGCCAGGCGGCAAACTGCCGTCTGTGTTCATGAGTTCAATTTCAGACAGTATCTTTGGGACAACATCTCTTGAATGCTGCATGCGGCCGATAACAACGACGGCTGTTACAACATCATCTTCAAAATCTTTTCCAACAATGCCTAACCGCGGGACATGACCGACACTGACTTTTGCGACATTTTTTATTAAAGTCGGAACGCCATTAGAAACATTCAAAACAACATTTTCAATATCTTCTACTTTATAACCTTTGGTTGGATCTGTGGCTCCGCCATCGTCGATCATGCCAATGCCGCGTATATTAATTGATTGCTGTCCGATAGAAATTTCCCTGCCGCCAACATTGATGTTGGCATTCTCCAGCGCCTTCACAATTTCAACAATTGTGACGCGATGCGCCTCGAGTTTCATTTGATCAACGTCTATTGAAAACTGTTTTGTTGTACCGCCCCATGAATTGACCTGAACAACGCCAGCAACTGTCTTTAATCTGCGCCCAATAACCCAATCCTGCAGCGTACGCAGATCTGTTAGACTGAGCGTATCTGGTCCTGTAACCTGATAGTGTAAAACTTCGCCCAGAGGCGAGGATTGCTGGATGATCGGCGTCACATTGTTGTTAAGCGGCGGCATTTGCTCAAGCGCAATCGCGGCTTGGGCATAGGCACTATAATAATCCGCGCTGGGGCTAAACGTTAGCTGGAGCCAGCTTAGCCCGTAAAATGACGTCGATCGAATATTCGTGACATTCGCGATCGGAAACAACGCTGTTTCAATCGGAATGGTGTAATATTTCTCAATCTGCTCTGAGGCTAATCCCGGCGCTTGCGCAGTGATCTCGATGATCACAGGGGTCGTATTTGGGAAAGCCTCTAGATGTATTTTGCTATAGGAGAAGATTCCGGCAAAAAAAATGAGGACGGCCGCAACCACGACGGACGATCGATGTGTTAATCCATATTCTAGTAACGACTTGATCAATGTCTCATCTTTTTCCGATTAGGCCGGAAACATTGCACAAAACTCAATAATTTTCTTTATTATCAGATCTTTACTATTAGGCTACCGCGTCATGTATATCTACAGCCCAAAAACGTTATCAACAGCCCCCTGAAGCAGTCCCCGCCTTTTTCATATCCTGGACAATGATGACACGCGGGCTCCCTAATGACGCCTGTCGCCCACACCCTGTCTTCTTTGTGTAATCCTCTGTATTTTATGATAGAGGCGCAAAGACGTATGGTGGGAATCATGTCATCACTGTCGTTATGCGCAGCCAAGACAGTTGACGCATCATCCATTCATATTTTGCGGGGACAAAGGAATGCCGGCCTATCTAACAGAAACGATTGGCGCGATTGCGGCGACCCTGACGACGTTATGCTGGCTGCCTCAGACATTACAAATAATCAAAACGAAAGAAACAAAAGCCATTTCTCTCTCGTCACAGGCTCTGTTTGCAACAGGCGTCTGTCTGTGGCTGATCTATGGCGTCCTCATCGTCAGCTGGCCAATCATCGGCGCGAATGTCGCGACCTTGGCGCTCCTCATCATTATTATTACACTCAAATTAAGACATGGCTGAGTGTGGAGTCACTGTAATTTCTACCCTTAGAAATAATTTTAATCGAAGCCTCACCCGCTTTTGTGGTGTCAATGCCCAGCCCGCGCTTTTTGACTTGCGCCAACGCTCTTACCTATTTCTTGCAGATGGTGATGAAGGGCGAGCTTATCCAGTCGCTGAAGCGGGGTCGCCAGGAGCAAATCAATCCTGTTTTTCAAATAGTGAAAGGCCTGGTTAAAGGCGGCCTGCTTGTCAATTTCGCTTCCCTCACATGCAGCGGGATCCTCTATGCCCCAATGAGTTGTCGTCGGATGACCGATCCAAACCGGGCAGGCTTCCCCAGCCGCATTGTCACAAACGGTAATAATAAAATCCATCTCTGGGGCATCCACGCCACTAAAAGCGTCCCAGCTTTTGGAATAAAGCCCTTGCGTGGCATATCCAAAGGCCTCCAGCGTTTTGATCGCATAGGGATGAACCTCGCCTTTAGGCTGACTGCCAGCTGAATAGGCGTAAAAGCGACCTATGCCTTCAGAACGTAATATGGCTTCCGCCATGATGGAGCGCGCGCTATTGCCGGTGCATAAAAACAGCACATTATAACTTGGTGTTGTCATTGAAAGGCCCAGTTTGTCTTCATGGCTAAATTGGTACCGGCATCTTAAAAACAAGCATCTCTTTATCTCACGGACGTCTTTTATCTATTTTATCGCCTGACTCAACAGCCCTTCTTAGGATCGCCAAAGACTTGCTCCGAGCTCCAGGAAGACACATATATAGATCGTTAAAATGATCTTAGATCATTTATTGATGTAATCTCGGGAGATAACCTCTTATGCCTAGACTTGGAAAAATATTTGCAGCCATTTTGATCGCGCAAGCTGCGGCAATTGCCGTTGCCGGCACTGCGGAAGCCTCGAGCAAGAAGAAAAAAGACACACATCAGACGGAAGCCGCTACGCAACCATCATCGCAAGACGGCGCGAAGCGTGATGATAACACCACCAATAAGAGCAAAGAGTGGTATCGCGGCGACTTTATGGGTCTCGATGACGATTGATGTGAGCTAGGTAATAAACCGATTACGCGCATCATAAACTTCAGACGCTTCTAGATGTTTTCTATGGCCGCCAGTCTATGGCGGCCATTTTTATTTACGCCCATCTCCCTCATCAATGGAATAAAACAAGCATTATTTCATTGCAACGAGATGCAATCTTGTCTGCATCATACAACTTTCATGAATGGTGAGCTTATACGTTGATAAAAATAATGCGCCTCAATCTTGATAAATATCATACCACAAAAAATATTATCGTGATTTGTAATGCTTAAAACATTCAGACACACCAAAAAGAATCACCAATGATTGATTATCTAATATGCAACGTGCCTAAATATTTTATCGCATTCATCATTGTTTTCTAATTTATAAATAGTTACTTTGCGTCGGCTAACTTATCCGATCCCCTAGTTGGATAAGCACGGCGGTTAGAACTAAGCCCTCTTGGCCGCCTATAGCTTAAGAGGGGTGGAGCGCGATCTCCGCCCCTCTCTACTTAAATCTTTGCAGCGTACTATGTGGCTAGTTGCTACTGTCCATTTTGAACACATGGTCTTCGACGCCTTGCGACAGATCTGCCTCAAAAGCACAGGCATCACCCCCGAAAAAGGCACAAAAAATATTTCAATGCGCTGATCTGACCAATTGACTTAAAATAAGCTTTTCATTCATTGTCACATTAACTTAAAATAATTGCTCAGTTATTGGAGAGTGGGTATGGCGCTGACCCAAGATGATGGGATTATCATTCACGCTAAGGCCCTTGCCTCGCGCTTTAAAAAAGGCGCAGCCAAAGAGGCTGAAAGTTACGCGCTGAAGCTCCTCAAAAACGGCGATGATGAAGGTCACGCAGTCTGGCTACAAGTCTCTGAACAAATTAAAAAACTCCGAAATGACGTTAAAGAGACCCGTTCAGACGACAAAAAATCAAAAGACAAGGGCAAATAAAAGCCCCGCATCATTTCCGATGTCGCTGTAACAATATAAATATATTTAAATTCAATTATTTATAATATATTTTAACGCTTCTTAGCCTCACGCAGCTCCGCACCCCAATGATGCACTCTGACGCCGGGAAAAGGGCGACGCGCGTATTTTTGGCGCCTTTCATGAACCTCAAAACAGCTCAAGCGTAATGTTGATTATGACAAAATGTCATCCTATTGTCTTATATGACAATTTTACGTCGGCACCTGCCTTATCTTCAATTGCTGATGTTTTCAGCCCTGCTGATTGTCCCCGGATTAGCGATCCGCCTGGGGGTTGTGCCCTTTGACCTTCGCTTCCACATCCTGCTCCTCATCGCCGCATTCTGTATTCTGGGCTGCTATGTCGCCGGCTATTCTTGGCAGGAACTTGGCCTCACAATGCAGGTCGCACGTCATCACTGGCAGCGTGCGATTGTCATCACACTAATGCTATGCACGCCCCTGTTCGCAGAGGCCTTGCTGATAAAAGAAGGCCACACACAACCAAACTGGGTCGCCTTTGCGCCTTTTTATATTTTTATCTCGAGCCCAATACAGGAAATTGTCTGTCGCTCTATTCCAAAACTAATCACTGATAAGCTCAATCTGAGCTCAACAAGTTATATTATTTTTTCATCAACAATTTTTTCACTCATGCACATTGGTTATGGCGACGGAGTGTTATTGCTCAACACCTTCATCGTCGGCCTTGCCTGGTCGTCCCTCTATCTGGTGACGCGGAGCATTTGGCCGCTCTCCTTGTCGCACGCGACTATCGGCACATTGGCGTTTTCGCTGGGCGTCGCCTGAGCCAACGCATCATAAAAGCTGCGGCGTTTTTATCTCTGAAGACAATTAAAGCTGCAGTTAATAGATAAAGGACAAAAGCATTTAATAAATGCCAGATGAAATGCGTGCCAATAGGAATCTGCGCACAAAGAGCGCGATCCATTGTTCGAAACAGTAGCGAGACGCCAAAGGCGAAGACGCCGCCGCCCAATAAGACGATAGAGAGCTTGTAAGAGTTATAATCAGCCGCCTCCCCCGCGCCTCTCATGATCATAACAATAACAAAGCCCCACAGAGCCACGAAGGGTGGAGCATAGAGAATAGATCCATTGAGCAAATGGCTCTCTTTGATGACAAAAGAGAGGCTCAAAACAAAAATGAAACAACAGAAAACAATTGGCTTTGCCCCAAGGTCAAAGTAGCGCTTTAATCCAAAGATGAGATAACACATAACAAAACTTGCAATTGGCAAAATATCCAACACCTCCGCCCATCTGGTTGCAAAGGTATGAAAAATAAAACTGCCAACACCAACGAAGCCTAAAATTATGATTAATAAGAAAGCCTCTCTATCAGAACACTCGGAGCGTTTAAGAAGTCTCGCCGCCATAAAAGCAGAAACAAGAAAAGCAATATTTGATAGCGCATTAATTGGCTCTGACCAGAAACCTGCGTCCGTTCTTTCACAATAGGCCTGAAGCGACTCTAACCAATTCAAGGGTTACCTCTGCATTATATTTTTGGATACTTAACATATGGGTTCGCGCATATCGCAAGAAAGACCTGCGCTAATAGCCAAATATTTAAGTTCTGTGACAAAAACCAAAAACACAAGAGTCTAAAATTACAGCAGCAGGTAAAAATTAAGAGATGATCTTGTCACAAAAGATTTGCCAATTTTGCATAAATTGTTCTGAATCATTGTCAGGATTATCGCATGTGGACGGATACAGCAGCACAAATTGGTCAAAAAGCTTTCGCGTTTCCCTCTCTTCTGTTCCATCCTAAATTAGCTAAACCAACGCCGCCTACCTATGGTCGCCTTGGCTCTCTTGAAGTCCGCCTTGCGCAGGGCAAAAAAGAAATCAAAAAGGCGCAGAAATTACGATATGACGTATTTTACAAGGAAGGCGGCGCTATCGCCGACGCAAAAACAGCTTTGACGCGTCGCGATCAGGATAAATTTGATAAATATTGCGATCATCTCATTGTTATTGACCACGCAGCGCTCTCAAAGCAGGGCAAGGTCAAACAAAAAATTGTTGGCGCATACCGACTACTGACAAGCGATAAGGCAAAGATTGCCGGAAGCTTTTATTCAGCAACTGAATATGAGCTCGACCCCTTTATTAAGAGACATCAAGAACTCAAAATACTTGAGCTTGGTCGTTCATGTGTTCTGCCTGACTATCGCGGAAAACGCACAATTGAATTATTATGGCGTGGACTCTTGGGATATATCCGCGAACATAAAATTGATGTCATGATTGGCTGTGCGAGCTTCAGCGGCGTTAGTCCGCTCGCTCATGCTGAGGCTTTGAGCTATCTCGCCCATTTTGCCGCCGCTGATGACCGCTGGAACGTCAAGGCGCGTCAGGAACTCTATAAGCCAATGGCGCTGCTCTCCCGCGAACAGATTGACGTCAAAAAAGCCCGCGACAATCTATCGCCGCTCATCAAAGGCTATTTGAGAGTTGGCGCACGCTTTGGCGATGGCGCTGTTGTGGATCTAAAATTTAATACAACAGACGTCTTCGTTATTATGCCTGTTGCTGAAATGAACACGCGATATATCCAGTATTTTGGAAGCCAGTTGCCCTTAGCCGCCTAAGACTGGCGCGCATAAGACAACATCTGACGTATGGCGTGCTCCGTTTCCCGACATAAAGCCTTTCTATCTTTTCCATCTACATTTATTTGATCACCAACAAATAAATGACACTGCTTATCTGTTTTTTTCAGCACCGAAATAAAATGCGGCAGTAACTCCATATCGCCATACCAACCAATATCAATCAAACCAGCCTGATCTCTATAAACAATTGTAATGGGTGTAATATGAATATTATTGTCAATTTTGCTCAACGGCTCAAAATGTGAGGCGTAAAAGGGCAGAACATGCGTTCCATCCCCCGACGTTCCTTCTGGAAAAAGGACGACGCTCTTGCCTGAATGCAGAACGTCAATGATCTGCTGATTGATAAGAGAGACATTTTGCTTCAAATGACGTGGAATAAAAATGGTCTTTTGTATTTTCGCAAAAAGCCCGAGCAAGGGCCATCTCGCTACCTCGCTTTTTGCTAAAAACACGACAGGATAAACGCTTGAAAGACAGAGGATATCTGTCCATGAGACATGATTAGAGACAATGAATTGAGCCTCTGCGCCAGATTTCTTGCCATGAACAAAAACTTTTATGCCGAGAATGAGGCATAAGGTCCGGCTAAAAGACATTTGAATAACATGTTGAAGCGGCCAGTGACGCCAAATTGCCAGCATTTGGATCGGCGCAAGAATAAAAAGTGAAAACAATAAAAAAAGCAGGCAAAAAACGGCGCGGATAAAAGCCATAGGATTGTTTCGCTCAGCGTTTCAGATAATCCACATATGAGGGGGATAGATGAGACATAGTCCCCCGTGCGATCAGCCAGATATAGGATTGTCCGTCATTTTCAAAGTATAAAAGAAGCCATATGCGGCAGATCCTCAATAACTCAGTCGCAGACTGGGTGATTTACCCCAAATGCCTGTAAGCCTGGGAGATCCAAACGACACGTAATTGTCATGCCTGGAGATTATTAAAAAACAACGATTAATCGTCGAATCAAAGCCATATAAGCGCTGGAGTTTTCATAAAAATGCGTGCCCATGCGCCATTTTCAAAGTTCTTTTTTAAATTTCTAGCAATGCTGGCGCGTCCATTTTGTCGTTATAAAATATTTGGCAGCGAGTGGGATCACGACGAACAATCTAAAAAAATTATCATTATTGATCGCCTCGGATTTATAGAATTATTTATCTTAATTAATCTTTTAAATATCCAACCCGTCTTGTTAGAAGACGAACCAATTATTCGTCAATTTAAGTTTTTATTCAGGCCAACTAACACAAAGCTCAAGAAAAAAGAAACGCTTATTGTCTCGCTCGAAAGCCTGAAGGGCTTAAGCTTTCTCTCATTAAATGAATATGCCTATCTTGCCTATATGGCTGGAAAATTACATGCAGAAATTATTCCCATATCTATCACCCATCATCATACTCTTAATATTCCAATTATTAATTCGTGTCATTCATTAAAGAAACTGTTTTTCCAAGCAAAGATTGAGTTTCTACCAAAAGCTGAATTATGTTTTGACACTAATTTGAGTAAAAAGCAGCGCCGTCAATTAAATGCAAATTCGATATATAATATCTCTTCTGAATTAATCTATAAATCCAAAAATACAGACCAAACAATTTATAATGCGCTTACCGAGGCTGCGCGCCAATTTGGACACTCTCATGAAATATTAGAAGATCCATTGCTTGGAAAATTAAACTACCAAAAAACACTTATTGCGATACGTCTTTTTGCTAATAAATTTGACGCTCTCCTAGATGCGAAACAAACAATTGGCTTGATGCTGCCAAACGCCTGCGGCGCAGCGATAAGTTTTTTCTCGCTTCTCTCAGCTGGCAAAACGCCAGCTATGATTAATTTTACCTCAGGGCAATTTAATATTCTTAATTCCTGTAAGGCTGCAGATATTAAAGAAATAATTACATCAAAATCTTTTATTAAGAACGCAAATCTAGAGCCCCTCATTGAAACTCTTAAAGAGCAATTTACGATTCACTATATTGAAGATATTAAATCTAGCATTAGCGCTATGGACAAACTTATGTCCTTTTTGTTGAAAGAATATCCTTTAAAAAGAGCCTCTCCTGACGATATTGCCGCCATTTTATTTACCTCTGGATCTGAAGGAAAACCAAAAGGCGTTGCGCTTTCTCATAGAAATATACTTTCAAACGCTGCGCAAACTGCTGCAAGAATTCATTTTGATCACACAGACATTGTCTTAAATATATTGCCGGTTTTTCACTGTTTCGGGCTAAATATTGGTCTAATCCTACCCCTTATATCTGGCGTTAAGGTTTATCTTTATCCAACCCCGCTTCATTACAAAACAATTCCTGAGCTTATTCACAAAATTAGAGCAACAATTTTTTTTGGAACAGATACATTTCTCTCCTCCTACGCCAAAGTCAGCAAGCGCGAGCAATATGAAACAATTCGCTATGTGATCGCTGGCGCGGAGAAATTAAAATTAAAAACCAAGGCGCTTTGGAAAGAAAAATTTAACATTCATGTTTTGGAAGGATATGGCGTCACAGAAACATCTCCTGTGATCTCATTAAGCACGCCAGCCTTTAATAAGGATGAAAGCGCAGGCTTGTTTCTGCCCAAAATCAATTATTCATTAGCAGAAGTTCTCGGCGTTAAGGATGGCGGCCGCCTCAGCGTTAAAGGCCCTAATATTATGATGGGCTATCTACACGCTGATCAGCCTGGCGTTATACAGCCAACCCCGGATGGCTGGTATGATACGGGTGATATTGTCGAGATTGATAGTAGCGGCTTTTTATCCATCAAAGGAAGAGCCAAACGTTTTGCCAAAATTGGCGGAGAAATGATTTCTCTTGCCGCCGTTGACGGCTTTGCTAGCGAGCTGTGGCCAGACGCGCTTTCTGCAGCCGTGGCGCAGACAGATCCTAAAAAAGGTCAAGCCATTATTTTACTGACAACGCATGTCTCGGCTAAGCTTGAAGATTTAAGAGCGCATATCAAATCAATCGGATTGACTGAGCTCTATGTCCCTTCCCAACTCGTCATTGTTGAAGAACTTCCCCTGCTTGGCTCTGGCAAGATTGACTACACAAAACTCTCTGAACTTGCGCCATCATCCCCCTCGTAACACAAAAGTCATCGCTGGAAGGCGGTGGCATCGTAATAAATGAAAATGGCTGCGCATTATGAACATACGCAGCCATTATTTTTGATGTGATACGGTTTAATGCGCGACCCAACCGCCATCGATTGAAAGAATAGAGCCGGTGACGGATTTGGCATTTTCAGAGGCTAAATACAAAACCATTGAGGCGACCTGTTCTGTCGTCACAAATTCTTTTGTTGGTTGCGCCTCGAGCAAGACGTCGTGGATAACCTGATCGCGCGTCAAATGTCTGGCCTCCATCGTTCCCGGTATCTGCTTTTCAACCAAGGGGGTCCAGACATAGCCGGGCGCAATGGCGTTCACGGTTATTGAGTCCCTGGCAAATTCCAGCGCTGCCGTCTTGGTAAGACCTGCAATGCCATGCTTAGCAGCCACATAGGCCGCCTTATAAGGAGAGGCGACCAGCGCATGTGCTGATGCAATATTGATAATTCTTCCCCATTTACGGGCAATCATGCCTGGAGCGGCGGCGCGAATGGTATGGAAAGCAGAAGACAAATTTATTGCTATGATGGCATCCCATTTATCTATAGGAAACTCAACGATTGGAGACACATGCTGAATGCCGGCATTGTTCACCAGAATATCGACAGAACCTAATGTCGCCTCTGCATCTTTAATCATTGCCTCAATCTCAGCCGGCTTCGTCATATCGGCTGCGTTGTAGATAACCTTCACGCCATAGTCTTTTTCAAATCTGGCGCGTTCAGCCTCTATGGCGCCGGCCTCGCCAAAACCATTTAAAACAATATTGGCGCCGTTTTCAGCAAGGTTTTGAGCAATCATCAACCCGATACCGCTGGTTGAGCCCGTGACTAAAGCTGTCTTACCTTGAAACATGAATAACCTCTGGAGTTAAGAACAAGGGCGGATAAGTTAGATTAGCCTATGTCTCGATTTTTTATAACTAGATAATCAATGATTTTTTGATCAAAACTAACATTTATTTGAGACAACCGTCATGTCGCTGTCACCTAATAAATTAATACTTAAGACTATCATCTACATCGAGACGGAATTTCTGTATGAACGTCAGATCAAAAGAAATTTCCATGGATCAATCGTCTGATGCTGTCTTCAACGCACCAGAATGGCGCCCAGAGGGATATCATTGCATATCATTAGTGCTACAAGGCGGCGGCGCCTTGGGCGCCTATCAAGCTGGCGTATATGAAGCTCTGCACGAAGAAAAGATTGAACTCGACTGGCTGTCTGGCGTTTCAATTGGCGCCATCAATGCGGCGATTATCGCGGGAAACAGACGCGAAAATCGACTAATCCGCCTTAAAGAGTTTTGGAACAGGATCACTGAGCGCAAAGTCTGGAATTATACGCCAGATGGCGATGTCTTTCGCGTCATGCGAAATTCGGCTAGCGCATGGATGAGCACGCTTTTTGGCGTGCCTGGGTTTTTCTCACCGCGGCAAGTAAACGCCTGGCTGGCGCCGGCCGGTGCAAAGGATGCGACAAGCTTTTACAGCGTTGAACCTTTGAAAGAGACACTTCTAGAGCTGGTTGATTTTGGGATTATTAATGAAAAGCATACAAGACTATCTCTTGGCGCTGTAAACGTCCGTAGTGGCAATTTCGTTTATTTTGATAATAGCGATATCGATATTGGACCCGAACATATTCTGGCAAGCGGCGCGCTCCCCCCAGCATTCCCAATGGTCCAGATTGGCACCGACTATTATTGGGATGGCGGCATCGTTTCCAACACGCCGCTTCAGCATCTTCTTGCCCAGGAAACACGACGTAATATGCTTGTGTTCCAAGTCGATCTTTTTAGCTCTAGAGGCGCGCTGCCCCGCGAAATGGCGGAGGTCATGGCGCGACATAAAGATATTACTTATGCCTCACGCACCCGCTACAATACAGACGTTTATCGACTAACACGTCAATGGAAGAGCATCGCTTATAAGGCGTTGTGTAAAATTCCTGAGTCAGACCTCACGCCAGAAGAGAAAAGAATAAAGGCTGAACTGCAACATCTTGCCGAAGTCAATATTTGTCAGCTCATTTACCAGCAGCAAGCTTATGAAGGAAACTCAAAAGATTATGAGTTTTCAAAAACGTCCATGCTTGAGCATTGGCGTGCGGGCTATACGGACACAAAAAGAACCCTGGCGCATCGTGGATGGATGGAAATATCAGAACATGCCCATGGCGTGATGGTTCACGACGTTCACCTGGAAAGAGAATATTCTAGCCTTTAAATTTATGATCTCGCCGCCTCAATAGCGGTGTCAGCGCCGTCACGCATAAAGACGCGTATTTTTGGCGTTATTTATCCAGAAGCTAATTTTTCATAATGACCTTGCACGACTTCTTGCCCGTATTTTCGCTCTAACCGGCGTATGGTAAAATGAACAAAGGCGATGTTTTGAAAATATTTCATAATCAGAATATTTAATGCAGCCGACCCGACCGCACCAGCGATGGGAACAGCGCTTGCCGCGGCTCTTTCTGAAACAAAAAAACTATATCTTGCAGCAGTTTCTGAAATAAATCCGCCAACGAGCGGCGATGTTGCGCGCACTAAGCCACGTTCAGCAAAATATTTGATAGCATCGCCTGAAAATTTTTTAAACAGTGCTCGAGATGAATAATAATCAATGTTTTGACCATTATTGGCCGCCGGCATGCCCAGTGCGAATATTTCAATACAGGCAATGCGCGTTTCTGCAGCTGTTAGATCTTCTCCGTTAGACTGCGCAATATCTGTGATCGCTCTTAGAATTAAATAGGTTGTTATGGGCAACTCAACGGGCAGACCTGCAATCCCGAGCATGCCGCTGAGACCACCAACTGCCGCCGATAAAATACGCGGGGATTTCCGAAATCTTCTCTTCACCCCTCTTTTTTGCGTAGAAACAATAGCAATATCTAAACATTTGATGACCATTTTTTCGGTCATTCTTTCAAAATTTCTCTTAATCGGCTTGGGGAGCCTATTAAGCGCCTTGTCAAAAGGACGCGCGGCTATATCGGCAATAGACTTAGTGACGCTTTTATTCTGAATGCGTCGAACCGCATCTGTAAGTGAATAAAAATCTTCTTCAGTAAGCGTTTGAAAAACATCATTATGTTTCATGACAAGACGTTACAAAAGGGCGCGAAAAAATAAATTAGCCCCACACAAGATCGGGCTTGTTGTTATTATGTAGATTACGCAACAGTTTTATGAAAAATCTGTCGTTTTCACAATTAAGAATCTAGGAGTTATTTCAATAGTTTATAGGATTACTGCTTTTGAGCTTGTAGATAAAAATAATAAGCGAAAACTCCCATCATGATTGATATAAAGATCATTGGATGGGTAAATGCGCCATAGAGAAGCAGCAACACAACGAACCCCATCACAACCCACCAAAAAGCCTGATCGGCAAAGTCGAGAAAGGATCTTATATATGTCATCTAAATTCACCAAAGTTTGATCGCCACCACAAAGCATTGCAATGACAGAGAAGGTATTGTCAAATATTTAGCACTGCTTTTATTCAAAAAAATGACAAAACGCTTTTTTATATATAATGATGACTATAGATAAATTTTATTCTTAAAGTTTAAGGCGATCTTTAATTTTGGAAATTGACACATCTTTTTGTTAAACGTGAAAAATTATTCACGACAATCTATTAAATAATAAATTCTGACAATAAAAAAAATTTTAAATCGTGGTTTGTAAAAATATTGTTTTATAAAGATTGTATTTAATGCATGCACATGATTCATACTTTGGAGAATAACATGGGCGGCTACACAATTCCTCTCGTTATGCTGTTGATCGTTGTTGGCGGCGCAGTCTATATTGCGCGCACATCACGCAACATCAATTCTTAAAAACTACGACTCAACCATCTGATAGCGACATTGAACTGCCTCGGTCATCTGAGGCAGTTTTGTTTTTTAAGAATTTTTTCCTACAGAATATATTTTATCTTGCGCAAAAAGACGCATCAGTTTCGCCGCGCATATTAGCTCTTTGATTAAAACGGCCGCTTCCATCTGCGCCTATTGTCGCTGAGGCAATAAAGAATAATAAAACGCAATTGTTTTGGATCAATGCGTCAAAGGGCGAGAAAATATGATTTTTGATATGATTCAAAGTCCCTGATTTCGATTTGTCTTTCCAAACCCATCAGCTTCGCGATAAACAAAAGCCTTCGCGAGGGAACATCCGTATGACCATAAATTTATTTGAACCGCTCATGATGGGCGATTTGAGCTTGCCAAACCGTATTGTGATGGCGCCCCTCACCCGTAATCGCGCCTTACATGAGGGAGATCTTCCCCATGAGCTTATGGCGCTCTACTACGCCCAACGAGCGTCAGCGGGACTGATTATCAGCGAAGGCGTCCAAATCTCGCCAGAAGGCAAGGGCTACGCCTGGACGCCTGGTATTTACAGCCCTGAGCAAGTCAATGGCTGGCGACTCGTAACGCAAGCCGTCCATGATCATGGCGGACGTATTTTTGCACAAATATGGCATGTTGGCAGAGTGTCGCACACCTCCCTGCAACCCCATAACCAAGCGCCCGTTGCGCCATCGGCCATCGCTGCGAAAGCACATGTCTTTAACGGTGAAGGATTTGTGCCGACATCAAGGCCGCGCGCCCTGAACAAAGAAGATATTGCGCGCATCATTGAGGATTACCGCCTGGCTGCCGTCAATGCGAAGGCGGCAGGATTCGATGGTATTGAACTACATGCCGCCAATGGCTATCTGATCGATCAATTTCTCAGAGACGACTCAAATAAACGAACAGACGCCTATGGCGGCTCTCTAGAGAACCGAACTCGACTGCTTGTTGAGATCCTTGACGTGCTTGCAACTGTCTGGCCAGCCAACCGTATCGGCGTTCGTTTTAGTCCATTCTCAAGCGCAAGCGGCGCCGCTGACAGTAACCCGCAAGCAACCTTTGAATACGCCATCGCAAAAGTAGACGACTTTGGACTGGCCTATTTACATCTGGTTGAAGGTGAAACTGGAGGAACGCGCGATCTTCCCCCCGGCGCTGATCTTGAAAAATTGCGCGCATGTTTTAGCGGCGTCTATATGGCAAATAATGGCTATAATCTTGAGCTTGCCCAACAGGCGATCGCCTCAGGCGCAGCGGATCTGATCGCCTTTGGGCGCCCCTTTATCTCAAATCCAGATCTTGTAGAGCGCTTACGCCAAAACGCGCCTCTAACACCGCCTGATCAAAAAACCTTTTATGGCGGCGGCGCTGAAGGCTACACAGATTATCCATGCCTCAATGAGGCATAGGGCAATAATTATCATTAATAGTATGAGCCGCCATTGACGCCAAAGCGCGCATACCCATCCGGCACCGCGTGTCTTTTAGATACCTGGTCAGGAATAAATTTGAGGAATCAAATATGTCGATAAAAGCATATGGCGCCTTTCGTTGTGACAGCCCGCTTGAGACCATGACGATTGAGCGTCGCGCGCCTGGACCTAAAGACGTGCAAATTGATATTGCCTATTGCGGCATATGCCACTCAGACCTGCATACAGTGCGTTCAGAATGGGCTGGAACGCTTTTCCCTTGTGTGCCTGGCCATGAAATTGTTGGTCATGTCAGCGCGATTGGCGGTGAGGTGCGTGGATTCTTTATTGGCGAGACAGTCGGCGTCGGTTGTCTTGTTGATAGCTGCCAGCGTTGTCGCGCTTGCGAAGAAGGCATGGAGCAATATTGTGAAAATGGTTTCAAACTCACCTATAACTCCCCAACAAAAGAAGCGCCCGGGCATACGCTTGGCGGCTACTCACAACGCATTGTGGTCGATGAGAAGTTCGTCTTAAAAATTCGCCATCCAGCAAGTCAGCTCGCCGCCGTTGCGCCGCTCTTATGCGCAGGCATTACAACTTATTCGCCCTTACGCCACTGGAAGGCTGGTCCAGGAAAGAAAGTCGGAATTGTTGGCATTGGCGGTCTTGGGCATATGGGCATAAAACTCTCCCACGCAATGGGCGCCCACACCGTAGCCTTCACAACATCCAAGAGCAAACAACAAGACGCTCGTAAGCTTGGCGCCGATGAGGTGATTGTTACAAGCTCAGAGGATGCGTTGCAAAGTCATGCACGAAGCTTTGACCTTATTATAGATACAGCAGGATCAAGTCATAATCTTGATATCTATACGAACCTTTTAAAGCGCGATGGCGTGCTTTGCCTTGTTGGCTTACCCGAAAACCCACATCCCTCGCCTAATATTGCCCCGCTTATCTTTGCCAGAAGAGCGATTGCTGGATCACTTATTGGCGGCATCGCAGAAACACAAGAAATGCTGGATTTTTGCGCAGAAAAAGGCATTGTGTCCGATATTGAAGTTATCCCTGCACAAAAAATAAATGACTCCTATGAGCGCATGCTGAAAAACGACGTCAAATATCGATTTGTCATTGAGGTAGCCTCATTGGCTCTTTAAAAATTAAAGAATGTGATCGTGAGCTTTGCGCAAAGGACTATAGTATTTGATGATCATTCATTAGAAATCATGCATGCGCATGATAGATTATCAGCGCTCTTTTTTAAGTTTAGCGTAATAATGCGCGATCGCAACCGCTTCCGCCTCGCTATATTCCCCAGCGACATAGGTCATTAAGGCGTGAGATCTTTTTCCCGATTTAAACGCCATGAGCTGCTTGAATAAATAGTTCTCATCCATGCCGGCAAGATTAGGGGCACGATTATTCCCATCATCAAGCCCGCCTACCCTATGGCACCCACTGCAATCAAGTGCAATGATGTCAGGCGTTTTATCTTTTGACAAAGCCGGGAATGCGGCCATGGCTATGGGCAGGGCGATCATCATTGGGCGCAATTTCTTATGCATTAATCAGGCGCCTCGGTCTGTCACAAAGCTCTTTAACTAAAAAATATTAGGGCTTGACCTGTAACGTCAAGATAAGCCCCTTGCTGGATCATAAATGATCCAGCAAGGTCTATTAGAATTTAAGCTTTAAGTTTTTTGCATTCATCGGCGCAAGCCGCGCAAGACTCCGCCATTTCTTTGCATTCTGTATATTGAAGGAATTTATCGCATTCCTTCTTACATTCCGCGCAGATTGTCTCAACAACAACAGCCATTGACTTAGTGAAGCGGGAATCTGTCGCCGCAAGCGCAGCAAGACTTCGACAGGCGGAAATCACGTCATAGGTAAGCTTTATGCATTCCGCCATGGTAGTGTCGCCCATCGCGACCATGCCAAAGCAATGACGCAGATTATTTTCACCATCAAGAACGCATTTATTTGCGGCTTTGGCGAGCGCTGGAAATTTTGTTGGATGATGATGCTCGCCAGATGCATGATGCTCATGCTCATTGGCCAATGCCTGCGTTGCTGACATCGCAACCGCTGCAGCGCCCACCGCTGAAATAAATTCTCTTCTTTCCATTACCGCTCTCCTTGTTAAATTTCGACGCGCTTGAGTTAAATTAAGCGCAAGAATTCTAAGGGACCAAACGCCTGTAGAGCATTCCAGCGGCAAGGCAGGACGCGCCACTGTAAGACTCAATACTTATCACTTTTAAAATATAGCGCATTTGTGCTCTCACGCTAAGAACTTTCAAATAAAAGATAGGTTGAATGAATTTTTAGACCAGCGGAGAGAGATCGCCTTTAGGCATCATCTTCATATGATTCCTCCTCCTCCCCGACCTCCTCAACATCATTGGCGGCTTTGAGAATGGATTTGATCTCTAGCAGATAATAAACCACTGCCGATAGAAATGACAAAAAGATCGTGTCGCGCCAGCTATCGCCAAAAAGCATAAAGCCAACAGGCACAGCGACAATCAGCATATAAACCGCGCCGTCAATGGCGGCCTTAAAGGCTTGAACAAGCTGGCTAAACAAGGATCCTATCGCCATCACATTCCTGAATGCTAAAAGAAACCTATGAATATGCGCGCATCTGGCGCCTCTCATTCATCTTATAACCATTTTATCTGTTCACGGCTTGAAGCATAGTCGCGATCATGTCGCACGCCAAAACGCTCATCTTGACCCTACCCCTGAGAGGACGCGCCCCGCCGTCTTCTCACGTCGCCATTCCTCAAAAGCAGATTTGACAATCACAGATCACGCGCGACTGCCACAAAGGCGAGAACTCTAGCCATGATGGCATGTAAATTTAGTGGCGCTTGCCTCTCTCACTGCAAATGGCCATAACTGAGAATATCTTTTAAACCGTCTCTTCTGCCACGCGGCGGCAAAGCAAATAAAGTTATTTAGGTCAATCTCCTGCAATGTCTGAACGTCTGTTGATTTGCGGCGGCCGAGATTTTGGCCACACCATTGAAGAACGTGCTGATGCGTTCTTTTTCCTCGACAGGCTGAACGCTAAATATAAGATTTCTGTTGTCATTGAGGGCGGGGCTATTGGGGCTGACGCTGTTGGGCGCTCATGGGCAAAGGAGCGCCTCATTGACTGCATAACGCATTTTGCCGCCTGGGATATTTACGGGCATCAAGTTGAACCGATCCATAATCAGCAATTACTCGATCAGACAAAGCCAACCCTGGTTGTTGTGTTTCCAGGCGGCAGCGGAACGCAAGACATGTTGCAAAGATCCGCTCAAGCAGGCCTGCCAATTTTTGAACTGAGCTTGCCAATAGAGTAGCCTGTTCATATTCAGCCCCCTGTTCTGATCATGATCGATTAGTCAGGACAGATGGCGGGCCAGGGTCTGCCAAGACACGCGAACATATTAGGCGTAAAATCGATTTTGATCTGCAACAATAAAGTCTAATGATTATCCTGACGTTTTCTCTCGAAATCTGCGAGTTTTGTCTGCCACATGTGCAGAATCATTTTCTGACCTCTGATCCATTGATCAATATCTGAGATCTCATAAGTTGGATGGCCGCGCGCCAGTTCTTTTTCATGCAAGGCAATCATGCGCTTGGCCTTAGCAATGTCATCTTCAATAATCTTATTTTCACGCGTACGATCAAAATAACGGGCGACTTCATAAAAAATATAGCCAAGGGCGGCCGCGAATATGCCTTGTAAATATTGCCCGGCAAGGCAAAGACCCAAGCCAAAAGAAACGGGAATTAAAATAAAATTGACGCGGAGAACTTGAGAACGGAGCACGTCTTAAACCTATTTTCTCTAATTTTTGTGATCAACAAGGCAATTTAAGCCTTTAAAGCCTACCTATATAATAGGCGCGCTTAAAGGCCAAGCATAGCGCGTGCCACCAGATCGCACGGGATGTTCATAACATGTCGCCCCTGCCAGGCCGTATCGACTCGATTATGCCGGTGTGTTGAGGTAACAAAATATATTAAATTTGTTTTTATCTAAATCCCTGAAATAACCGCAGTAAAACTTGCCGTCGCCTCTTGGTCCTGGCGCGCCCTCATCTGTCGCGCCGCATGATAGCGCAAAGTCATAAAGCCTTTGGACCTCTTCTGGCCTATCGACGCCAAATGCGATCATTGCGCCATTGCCTGGCGTTGCAGGCTGCTGATCAAAGGGCGTTAAGACGCCAAACATTGGTCCCTTACCATCCCCGTAAATGACGCCTCTTGGCATATTAAAAATACGCCTCGCTCCAAGCTGCTCCATAAAAGCATCGTAGAAATTCAACGCCCTGGGCAAATCATTTGTGCCAATCGTTGTATATCCAATCATAACAGCCGCCCTTCCTGTAAATGATCCATGCAACAATAAAACTACTTATAATAAGAAACAAGAAATTCAACTAAACGCCTGATAGAGATGAGGCGCAAGCGTTGACGACAACTATTTTTATGAATTTTAAAAAACAGTCAAAAAAATTACTTTTTATGACGTTGTCACCATCGCTGTTCTTAGCGTCGCGCAAAGGCACAAGAATTTCTTCAAAAAAGAGACGCTTCTGTCACAATATCTAAACGATACTGTTTATAATAAAACTTATGATTTATCACTGATTTATTTTTGTCGTGTTTTCTTTGGTCGCGTCAGATCCAGGAGCGACAATGAGCGCCTTTTCATCAGATAGAGATGAGACAGCCGATACTGGCTGTGGCTCTCAAAGGATTGATCAACAGCGGATCGTCGCCTCAGTCAAAGAAAAATGCGAGCTCATTAAATATTTATGCTCCAGCAACGAGCTTGTATTATTGGATCGCGTGAAGAGCGACTATCATGCTTACGTCGTTGAAAGTTTGATTTCTTCAATCATTTCAAAAATGACCTTTTTTTCAGAAGAAAAACCCTATTTGGAAGCGGCAAAAATCTTTGCGCAATTACTGTGTAAAATGGGTAGATTCGAGGAAGCCTTGAAGCTTTACGCCTATTCGGAAAGAAGATTTGAGAAAAATCAATTTAGATCGCCATCAACGGCCTGCCCTGCAAATTGAACGAATCATTTAAGAGAGCTCATCATGACACAGGACGACCCCCATCTTGATCTCTGGTATAAAGCTGAGCAGGCAGCCTCACTCTCTCATCCCTATCCAAAAATCGGCACATTTACCGCCGGTTTCATTGTCGCAACGGCGAGCTTTATCGCCACCTATCTCCTAACGCTGCTTGGCGTTTATGATTTCCAACATAACACAGCCATCAAAGGGGTTTTCATTATCTGCGGCTTTTGTTTGGGATGCTTCCTTCGTCATTATCTTAAAATCAAACATGTCCGCGCCCGCGCGGAGGCCTTTGACGTGCTATTGAAAAAACAAGCTTAGACTTTTGTAGATGGCGCCCCTGTCCTGGCTCTTAGCGCGTGAATGCAATGACTAAACAATCTGATATGAGCAGGATTGGCAGATATAACCCCTGTGGTGAACGCGATCCAGCAAGCTGCAGCCGCACAGCCAGATCCCATTGCAAATGGCATCGCGCTTATGAACAAGACAAAAGAAGCAAACAGCGCGAGAAGGTGAAGAATCTTCTCTTTTCTCCAATAAAATTTTTAATGCTTAAATTAAAACGCATCGTCCGCGGCATTGTTTAAAAAGTTTTTTGTGATCTGTGGGCGACCATCAACGCGCACGCATAGCTCATAAAACGATTTGGCAAAAAAATAATCCTGTGTCATTTATTTGATATAATAGAAAAATATACAAGTCCTTAAATTAATTATGGAAAACTGTGAAATGTCAAAGTTAGACCTGGAAAATAATGCTGAGCTCGCAAAAAAAGTGCGCCAAGATCTGCTGGATAGCTTTGATGAAGAGCTTGAAGAAGAGATTGATGATGAAAGACTAAAATCCCTCTTGGGGGAAATGTCCGACTTTCATCAAGTCGATTCTCTCGATCGTAGTTTATATTTCAAAGAGCTTTTTCGGCTCCAGCATGAACTTGTCACCCTTCATGACTGGATCGCGCATAATAAGAAAAAAGCCGTCGTTATTTTTGAGGGACGCGACGCAGCTGGCAAAGGCGGCGTGATCAAAAGAATAACGCAAAGATTAAATCCAAGAATTTGCCGTGTCGTCGCTCTACCAGCGCCAAGCGAAAGAGAACGCGGCCAATGGTATTTCCAACGTTATGTCTCGCATCTACCTGCTGCAGGCGAGATGGTTCTGTTTGACCGTTCTTGGTATAATCGTTCTGGCGTTGAGCGCGTCATGGGATTTTGCTCGGAACCAGAGGTTGAGGAGTTTTTCCGCAGCGTGCCTGACTTTGAACGCATGCTGGTGCGCTCAGGCATCACACTGATTAAATATTGGTTCTCTATCGCAGACGCCGAACAGCATTTCCGCTTTCTCATGCGTATCCACGATCCACTGAAACAGTGGAAGCTGAGCCCAATGGATCTACAATCCCGGATCCGCTGGGAAGCGTACACTAAGGCCAAGGAAGCCACACTCGAACGCACGCATATACCCGAAGCGCCATGGTGGATTATCGACGCCAATGACAAGAAGAAAGCGCGCTTAAATTGTATTTCTCACCTGCTGACCCAATTCCCCTATACTGAGGTCATCAGGCCGCAGGTTGAATTGCCGGCGCGCGTTCATAATCCTGATTATACGCGCGAACCAATCCCGCCAAAAATGTATGTGCCAGATCTGTATTAATTCTGGCGCAGCATCGCTTCAAAAATATGAGCCCATGGCGTTTAGACGTCGTGGGCTCTATGTTTTTTGGCGCTATGAGCAAAGCTTTTAGTATGAAGCGTATGAAACTTTCGGCTCTTAAACAGCCACCTGCCGTCTTCTTTGACGTATTTATCTTCATAAACGCCAAATACTTCAGACGAAATATTTGTGCCTGAGACGGCCGCAAAAATCGACGCATAGGACCTACCCCATGCCGTTTGACCGTCAATATCGAGGTCTCCAGGGGAGCTGGTGTAAAGGCGGATATCGGCGCGATGAACGCCGCCATATTGATCTTTAAGACCAAACAGCGCCTGACGAATTTCTTCCTTGCCTCGGAACTCTCCAAGCTCAAAACACCACAGACCGTCATTGCTCCAACATTCTGCGATGTCATCAATGTCGTGCCGGATGCTGGCGTCAGCATAAATATCCAAAAGCTCTCGTAACGCTAGCCGATCTTCAACTGGTCCGCTAAAGCTCATAACACCCTCTTTTGGAGATCTTGCTTCAAGATAATGACGATGAAAACCTGGTAATTTTTAGGCCATCGCGTTTTTGAAAATAACAGGCGCAGCGTTAGTGAACTCTTGTTCCTGTTCAGTAGGATGCCTGAGATCAACAAAATGATTGAAGGTAAAGATGCTTAACGTCAGCCAAATTGGCGTTGCTGTATGAACGCCAGACTCAAATATCGTCAGACCAATGGCGGCAACGGCTAGCGCAATTTTTAAATCGATAACATTATTGGTAGCGAATTTTATTTCTCTATCCGCTTTCTTGAAAAAGTCGACAACAGCTCTCGCTGTCTCAGAGTTCTGCGCAAGAAACTCGGCTTCTCTTTCAATTTTAGATGCAAGCATGTCAAATTCCGTTAGATGACCAGATGCATGCGCATTGTCTAATGCAAGGCGCTGAGAGAGATGCTGGTCGAAATTTGTTTGATGCTTTGTATCGTAATGCAGGACAAGACTGCCTGTTTCAGGCTTGATAATAATTTGCTCAATGCTGGGAATAATCGCAAAGGTCTCTGCAACCTCTTTTAACAACTCAGGATTATTCTTTCCCATCGGAATATGCATCCGCACCCGACCATGGGTCTTATGCGCAACTTTAAACTTAACATTTTTTGATTTTGTCTTATGCGAGCGCTTAAGCGCCTTTAACCGCTCAATTTTCTCTTCAAAGGTCGCAGTTGTTTCACGTGCAGCCTCTGCGCCAATCTGGCTCGCGATGCTTTCCCGCGCGGCTTCTTTGAAGGAATGATCTGCGTTTGCATCGAGCGGCGCTTCCGCTGAAACATAATCATTCAGCTCGTGAGGAAGCAGATGCTGCGATGTATCTTTTTCAGCAGAAACAATACGCTGATAAACAGCCATCGCTTCTGGATTATCATTTGGTTTGCGACGCGGACGCCTTGGCTTGTCTTCAGGAGTGGGAGGGACGGCTGTCGATGAACTCGGACTTTCTGATGTTAAAGCCTTGGTATCCTCATCGGACTGATCGATAGCCATCCCTGAAATTCCTAAAAATTAAGCAGCTTTATTGTCGTTCACATTGGCGTCAGCTTCAGCGTTAACCTCAGCGACAATGTCCTCGACATGCTCTTGCGCTTCAGCAGCAAGCTCTCTTGTCTTGCGGCCCATCTTATAGACGCCGCGCACGGCTGACTTGAATACCGGCGCAACCATTGAACCGACCTTTGGGAGAACATTTGGCGCGGCGACGGCGGCGACGCCGAGGATCATGCCTGGCAGGAGAGCGGCTTCCATGAGCACAACGCCCGCGGCGACAACGCCAACGGTTGCGACAGTGCCAACCATATCCATGTTTTTGGATGGGGCTGTCTCTTCATTATGTTCAGCTTCATGGGATTGATGTTCTGTATGAGTATTCACGCTTGCCTCTTTGGTTGGTGCCGTCACGAAGTCTAAAGGCGCGCCTGAGACATTCGAGATTGCAATTACTCTTACCCATCACAAATGACTGATAAGTGACAAAATATCCGCCAGACGTAATAATTTGTCGCCAGGCCTTCAATATCGCCTCAGTCCCGACCCTCATCGTTGATTTTTATCAACTTTTGGGAGATTGTTGGCCTGATCTGACGTTACAAAGCCACTTTCTTACCAAAATTCCAACTTTCGTCACTCGGATGTCATTTCTCTAGGATGACATAAAATCACTCCAAATAGAAGGAAGTCTTTATGTCGTCGGTAACGTCTGATTTTGATCATGCTGCAAAGAGCGCGCCAAAGGGACCGCGCGTCAAACTCGATCAGCCAGTAACAGCAACTACATTGCTCATGTTTTTTGTCGTTATTGCGGGTGGTCTCAGTTTCACTGCCTGGAGTATTTATCAAGACATCCAGCAATCAGGCGCGCCAATCACGACCTATCTGCCCTTCGCCTTGCTGGCTGTGGCGTTGTTGATCGCGCTAGGCTTTGAATTTGTTAATGGTTTTCACGACACCGCCAATGCCGTCGCGACCGTTATTTACACCCATTCCATGCCGGCGCATCTGGCAGTGGTCTGGTCGGGCGTGTTCAATTTTCTGGGCGTCATGGCCTCAACCGGAGCCGTGGCCTTCGGTATCGTCTCCCTGCTCCCTGTTGAGCTCATCCTGCAGGTGGGCTCCTCCGCCGGCTTCGCCATGGTCTTCGCCCTCCTGATTGCAGCGATCGTCTGGAATTTGGGCACGTGGTGGCTTGGCTTGCCCGCATCAAGCTCGCACACATTGATCGGTTCGATCATTGGCGTTGGCGTCGCTAACGCGCTCATGCGCGGTAGAGACGGCACTTCCGGCGTTGATTGGGGCAAAGCGACAGAAATCGGCTATTCCCTGCTTCTCTCCCCGCTCGTTGGTTTTTGTGCTGCAGCCCTTCTACTGCTTGTGATGAAGCTCGTTGTTCGCATGCCGCAGCTCTACAAGGAGCCGCAAGGCAATGAGCCGCCGCCATGGTGGATTCGCGGTCTGTTGATCCTGACCTGCACGGGCGTTTCTTTTGCTCATGGCTCTAATGATGGTCAAAAAGGCATGGGTCTGATCATGCTGATCCTGATCGGCACCGTCCCTACTTCTTATGCCCTCAACAGAGCGCTACCACAGCCTTACGTTAGCGGCTTCGCAAAAGTATCAGACGCCGCAGCAGCTGTTGTCGAAAGCAAGGCGACAGGCCATCGGGTATTGGGCGATCCGCGGCCGGTTGTGACAAGCTACATCTCGCGTCACGAGTTGACGGAAGGCACCTATCCAGCGCTTGCGAGCCTCATTCAAGAAATCGGCAAGCAAATTAAGGATTATGATAAAATATCAGAAATCCCTTTTGCCGCCGTCGGTAATACGCGAAATGATATTTATCTCGCCTCTGAGGCTATTCGCTTCCTCGAAAAGGATAAGAATAGCGAGCTCTCGGCCGATGATAAAAAAGCCTTAAAAAACTATAAGACTGAAATCGATAAGGCGACCAAATTTATCCCAACATGGGTGAAAATCGCCGTCGCAATCGCGCTTGGACTTGGCACAATGATCGGCTGGAAGCGCATTGTTGTGACCGTTGGCGAGAAAATTGGCAAAGAGCATCTCACCTATGGTCAGGGCGCTTCAGCCGAACTCGTTGCGATGTCAACGATTGCTGCGGCTGACATGTATGGTCTGCCAGTATCAACAACCCATGTGCTCTCTTCTGGCGTCGCGGGCACAATGGCGGCCAATGGATCGGGTGTGCAAATGGGCACGATCCGCAGCCTGCTGATGGCTTGGATCCTGACGCTGCCATGCGCCATCTTGTTGTCGGGCACGCTCTACTTTGTGCTCAATCACGCACTGGCGGCATTCGCAAAATAACACATCAGAAGACATTCTGAGATTGACGCAAGACCGCTGGAGACAGCGGTCTTGTTTTTTTAAACGTCAGTTGTCTAAAATAAAGACGTCATCACTTTGAAAAACGCACCTGATTTTTTTGTTACGCAATTTTTGTCTTTAAAAACACGCAGAAAATTTGCACCGCACCCGCAATTGATAGAGTGAGGGCTCGTTAACGCGCCGCCTCAAGCATTAATATCTTGTCCTGGGCAATTAATTGCTGCTGAGGTTGGGACGGTTTTTCAACCGGGCTGTAATAATCCCAAATCTTCTCATGGCCATAATAGACAAATGGGCCTGCAAATAGGCCAAAAGCCGACAGCGCGCCTGCAAGTGGGACATCTCTGACGATAGCATAATTTGTGGTAAATTCCGCGATTGTCGCCATTGTTCTAAAAGTGATTGTCTTTGCGACAGCGGGGTTAACAGAAAGGCTCCACCATTGGTTATTAGCTGTGCTTTTCTTCATATTGCCAGCGCGCGATCCATTGACGTCCACATCACTGTTATTTTGCTTTGATAGCGCGCGAATTTTATTCCAAGTCGTCTCATGAACAAAATAAAACACCGTACTAGCAAGCAAACCAATACCAGAGAGTCCCGCCGCAGTCGCCACTTCGCCCAGAAGAATATAGTTCCAGCTAAAATCGAGACTTGAGGATACCACTCTGAAGGTTATTGTCTTCGCCAAAGATCTTTTAACTTTCAAGCCTGCAGGAAACGACAAATCTCTGGAGGGACTGTAATCCTCACCCGCCATTGCAGACGCCGTTTGAGACGCATTTGCACGATCACTGAAAATTTCTGCGAGTTTTTGTCGGGATTTGCGCAAATAATTTGGCGCAAGAACAGCTGCGCCGCCAATTATAACGCCCGGGATGAGCGCGACTTCAAACAGCGCAACGCCCGCCGCCACCGCGCCAAGCGTTGCAGCGCTTGCGGTAAGATTATCATTTGAAGTCATTAGGTTAACGCCTGATACCGAAACTCGCTTGGTTAAAGCGGCGGCGTCATCAATTACCTGTTTAACTGTCGTCACGGATATCATCCTTGGCTTACAATACTCAATCATAGCTATAGCAGATCAACCATTAAATATAGTGTTTGACGTCACCGATCGCCATATAGCCTAAGGCTCGGCGCGAGTGGGGGTGGGCCACAGCGCCACTCTAGCTCACCTCTCTCCTCTAAGGAGCGTCATAATAGTGAGATATGAATCTATTGTGGTGAGTTGAACGATTGAGGCTTCTGACTGCGCTCATCATCAGGAATGGATGACATTAGAAGATGACGACGACTTCTTGCTCGCCAGAGATTAATTTTAATTCTTACACATGTCAGTGTTAGGCCGCCTTTTATATGCATGATCACTGTTTATTGAAGACGCCGCGACCTTCTTACGCTTTATGTAAATTAATTTCTGCCGAGGCCTGTCAATGAGCTGGTTAAATAAACAACTCATCACTAAATACGGCCTGGTGGCGTTAAGCATTATTATCATTATTTATTCAGGCTATAATATTATTAATATTTTTTCATCTATCTCATTAAAAGACGTTCTGGCTTCAGTTAAATTAATAGAATTCCCTGCTATTCTTGCATCTATCTTTTTTGCTTCCATCTCATATCTTTGCCTGATCGGCTATGATTATACGGCCCTCAAACAAGCCAATGCGCGTACGTCACTTTCTTTGATGACGCTTGCCTCTTTTTCCAGTTACTGCATCTGTTTCAACTTGGGCTTTCCGGTTGTTACAGGACCAGCCATTAGATATTGGATCTACTCAAGAGAAAACGTCACGCCGCAGCAGATTGTTTATGTAACATCAATCATCAGTATCACTTTTTTACTGGGCTTGGTGATGTTGTTGAGCATTGGCATGATTATGGGCGCGCATGATCTTGCTAATTTTTATCACTATCATCCAGCATGGAATATATTCATTGGCGTTTCAATATTCGTTCTCATCATTATGTTTCTTGGATGGAATTCTATTAAACCGCGCTCTATCAATGTGCGCGGCTATGAATTAACGCTTCCATCAAACTTTTTTATCGTACTGCAACTTGTACTTGGGGGCGTTGAACAAGCCTTTGCTTCAGCAAGCCTTTACCAACTCATCCCGCATACGGCTGATATTAATTTTTATAGCTTTAGCGTTATTTATATATTTGCCTGTACAGTTGGGATTATCAGCCACAGTCCCGGAGGCCTTGGCGTCTTTGAAGCCGCCATGATGCAGGCCTTGCCGATCAATGCGCCGCAAGTCATTCTGGCTGGGCTATTATTATTTAGAATTGTGTATTATCTTTTGCCCTTCGTCATCACGCTTGTCTTGCTCTTCAATGATCAAAAATCAAGACAATGGAGCGGGCTTCGGATTGCCCTGTCGAATATTCTGACATTGCATAAATGATCATTAGCTATCGACTGATGTTATGACGATGAAATTAAGGAGCCATCTCGGCAAGCTGAAGAGAGGCAGCGTTAAGCTTTTTAATATTCACGCCGACACCGCCGCATAGCGCGTCATATTTCAAGCAATCAATCAACATGATCGTCAGTTTTTTAATCGTCTTCTTATCGACTGATGATAAGCGTTCAATTGTCTGGGATAAATAATCAAACTTGTCTGACGCGATCAACGTCCGATAATCGTAAATATCATTAATATCGAGCCAATCCGAAACCACAGCGACAAGGCGCAGATAGGTGTCTCTTGTGCGCTCACTGAGAATGCCTCTTTCCGACACATCCGCAACTGTCGCAAGTGTAAAAATCGCCAACGAACCCAGCGTCACCGAGCCAATCATCGCAAATCCTCAAGCTGACGGGGCACTATCTTATAGATTTGAGAGAAAAGTAAAGCGCAGCGTCATCGAACTGTCAGCTTGCCGCTTCATCAATCAAGATTGCGACGCCGCCGTGACGAGGTTTTTTAATGACACATCAGTCTTTAGGAGTTTGCTACTATCCTGAGCACTGGCCAGAGACTTACTGGCGTGATGACGCTGAAAAGATGGCGTTGCTTGGTATTAAATTTGTCCGGATCGGCGAATTCGCCTGGTCTCGATTAGAGCCAGCGCCTGGACAATATGATTTTGATTGGCTGGCGCGCGCCCTTAACATCCTGTCTGAGGCAGGATTAAAGGTCGTCCTTGGCACGCCAACAGCGACGCCGCCAAAATGGCTGATTGCGCGCCTACCCGATATGATCCCAATTGATGGGCATGGACGCCCAAGAAATTTTGGCTCCCGACGACATTATTGCTTCAGTCATGCAGCCTATGTTCAAGAATGCGCGCGAATTGTAACAAAGATTGCTGAAAGCTTTGGCGAACATCCTGGCGTTGCCGCCTGGCAGACCGATAATGAATATGGCTGTCATGATACTGTTGAGAGCTATTCGCCTGCAGCGCGGGAGGCGTTCCAACGATGGTGCGCGCGAAAATATCAAACCATCAGCGCACTTAATCAGGCTTGGGGAAATGTGTTCTGGTCAATGGAGCTGTCTGATTTTAATGAAATCGACCTGCCAAACTTAACCGTCACGGAAGCCAATCCCTCTCACTTACTCGACTTTCAGCGCTTTTCATCCGATCAAGTCGTCCAGTTTAATCGCATCCAGGCAGAGATTATTCGCAGCCTGTCGCCTGGGCGTCCCATTATTCATAATTTCATGGGCGCCTTCACGGCTTTTGATCATTTTAAACTCAGCTTAGACTTGGATATCGCCTCCTGGGATAGCTATCCACTGGGTTTTCTTGAGCGAAGCGCTCATGACCCTGACTTTAAAAATTACTATATGCGCATTGGCGATCCTGATTTTCAGGCTTTTCATCATGATTTATATCGCGGCTGTGGACGCGGACGCTGGTGGGTCATGGAGCAACAGCCAGGGGCTGTAAATTGGGCGCCATGGAATCCAACGCCATCACCCGGCGCTGTGCGTCTTTGGACGCATGAGGCTTTTGCCTGTGGCGCAGAGACGGTGAGTTATTTTCGTTGGCGCCAGGCTCCTTTTGCCCAAGAGCAAATGCATGAAGGCTTGCTGCTGCCTGATTCATCACCAAACCAGGCTTTCCATGAAGTTGCACAAGTCTCACATGAGCTAACAATAATTAATGCCGAGGTAGCGACAAAGCGCGCGCCGATCGCGCTAGTTTTTGATTATGAGAGTGACTGGGCTTGGAAAATAGAACCACAAGGACAAGACTTTTCCTATTTTGAGCTTGTCCAGCGCTTCTATAGTTGCTTGAGAAAACTGGGTCTATCCATCGATATTATTCCTCCAGACACGCAAGCTGCAGCCGATCGGGAGATTATTTTTGCGCCCGGGCTCTTTCATGCGTCCGAGGATTTTACTCACGCGATCAAACAATCGCAGGCTTTCTTCGTTGCGGGTCCACGCACAGGCTCTAAGACGAAAAATTTTCATATTCCAGAAAACCTGCCGCCAGGCGCCCTTCAACAATTACTGGATATTTCTATCGCACGCGTTGAAAGCCTGCGCCCTGGGACAGAGATTTCTTTTTCTAACGGCGGAAAATTTAAAAAATGGCGAGAGTTTCTTAAACTTGGCGATCACGCTGAGGTCATCCTGTCATCAATAGACGATGAAGCGGCCTTTGTCCGGTGTGGCAAATCTTTTTATCTTGCTGGCTGGCCAGATGAGATACTCCTGCTGGAACTTATCCAGAGCGTCCTCTCCCACACCTCCATAGAGCGCTTGGCGTTACCCGATGATATTCGCGTGCGTGATAATGGCGCGACTCGCTATTTTTTCAATTATGGACAGAACACCGTCAATATTGAACAGTTAATCGGCAATGCGACAATACTTATTGGCGGATCGCAGCTAGAGCCCTATGGCGTAACGATCATACGCCTGAGCTGATGGCGACAGCAGAGACGACCATCATATTACTGTTTCGTTTTTCACAGAAAAACAATGCCCTCATGCGCTGAATGAGATCGCATGAGGGCTTTATATTCAAGCTTTAAGCGGCAAGATGGGTGGGCGCTTGATGCGCTAATTTGAAATCAAGCGTTGCCGGCAGCGGCATTTCTTTCCAAGAGCCGGCCTCATAGCCGCGCGCAATAAGTTCGCCGCCGTCAGCCGCAGACATTTCAACAACGAGTCTTGTCAGCTTGTTGAGAACTGGCGGCTTAACCCAGCTAAAAGTGTCGGCGTCAACGCTAACAGAAGCAATAGCTTCACGGCGCGCGACATTATTTTCATGACCCATCCGCGCCTTCCAGCCATGTTCTGGTTTCTGCCAGTCATTGGCCACTGTCACAGGACCGCGAATAATTCTGCCTTGACGCTCAGTGCGCTCAACAATTGCAATTTCGTGAGGATGCACGCCTGTGATTGTGAAGAGTGCGGATCGCGCCAATGGCTCACTCACCAGCACCTCAAGCGCTTCTTCAAAATTCGCACAATTTTCGAAAACATAGCGCAGCAAATGATCTGGCGGCCAATCGTCAGCGCTCGTTAAGGCTTGGCGAATATTCATGACAACGTCGTAGGGTAGCCCAATGACGCCTTCCACGCGCCGCTGCATTGGCGCTGCGTTGATCACAGCGGCAAATCTGCCAGGCGCCATCGCGCTCAAGACGCCGACCGATCCAGGCCAAGTAACATTGTGGAATTCTCCAGCCGGTCCAGCCTGCCAGGCGACCTCAACGCATTTGCCTAAACCATGGAAAGGCCAATCGAGACTGCGACGAATGCGCGGCCGGTTATGGCGGTCAAGATCAGCGGCCGAGGTGCAAGCGAAGAGATAGGACAGGTTTAATGTCATCGCGCCAGGAAAGCCAAGATAGGCAGCGATATGCTCAAGCTCTTCACGATAATGCGAGGCCGATCGGCGCAACCAGCTGCCTGCGAGATAGTCGACCGGCGATAGCAAGCCGCGACCCCAGTTAGGAAAAGGGGCTAAACACGCGTCCCGTAAGGCCATTGCCGTGTGAATGCGCTCCTTGACATGCGCCATTGGGCCGCCCGAGCGCACATCAACAAAAGGTATATGGTCCATTGGGTACTCCGATTGAAGACCGTCATTGAACCGTAATAACTTTCACATATTTTTGTCATAATATAGAAAAAATAATTGGCTGTCGTTTTTTTTAACGCGCCCTTGCGTCGCCTCGCAAGCGAATGGCCTTATTAAATTATTGATTTTAAACTATTTAAATGAGAAATAAAAACGCCGCTTGTCGCTCCTCGCATCGAGCCCATCCGCTCCCGCTAGCCGTTCCAATATGACAAAGAGCGTAAATTTTATCGCTAAGCCCGTCGAAGCCACCTGAAAAGAGCGGGAAAATTTGCTGCCAGCTAGGCTCGGACACAATTATTATGCGCCCTTAAATCCCTGACCGTCATAGCGCGCTCACGTCAAGCTCTGCCATGCAAGGCCCATAACGGACCGCAACAGGCGCGCTTAGTAACTCCTGCCTGGCGACATCGCCAACCACAGCGTCAATCGACGCTTTGCACGCAATCATGTGCTTCTTTCCACGAACCTAAAGCTTCCTTACAGCAACGCCCCCACGACAATTTTTTTTGCTATCGCCATTACAGACTGACTTGAGAAAATTACATCACCCCTGGGAGCAACAAAACCAAAGAAGCAAAGCTAAGAGATCCGTCAGATTGATACAAATTACAGCTTTATAAAATTGACATGAGAATCAAAGACCTTGCCAATTAGACAAACTGATACCGCGCCCTGCTAGTCGTAAAGCTTCGACGAAGAAGAAAACTGCATAAACGAGAAAGAGCTAAACGCATTCCTGCACAGACAAAGACTGTTGATCGGTTACAATAAAAAAACGCCATCATCTTCATAATGAAAGTCTGGCTAATGGCAAAAGGTAATGAAAAACGTCGCAAATATAAAAGAGAAGCACATATAGAGGGAAAATTAATTCCCATAAAAAAGAAAAAGAAATTTGAAGCAGAGAGATCTCCGCCGCCTATTATTGCGTTGACAGCAAAGCAAGCTGAGTATCTTGGCTATTTAAGAACGCAGCCGCAAATTTTCGTGCTTGGTCCAGCAGGAACAGGAAAAACATGGCTCGCCGCCACCTATGCAGCCGATCTTTATAGAAACAATCAAATCTCAAAAATCATTTTAACAAGACCAAATGTTCCCTGCGGGAGATCATTGGGTTTCTTTCCCGGAACATTAGAAAAAAAATTCGCGCCATGGGCGCTGCCTGTTATTGATGCAATTAAAGAGCGTCTGGGACAAGCTGTTTATGAGGTTGCCGCTAAAAATGGCGATATTGAAGTCGTGCCCTTTGAAGTGATGCGCGGACGCTCATGGAAAGACGCATTTGTTCTCTTGGATGAAGCGCAAAACACAACCGTCGCTGAAATAAAAATGTTTTTAACGAGAATTGGGGAAAATTGCTTAACAGTTGTAAATGGCGACGTCTCACAATGTGATTTAGACAGCGCCTGCGGACTCTTTCGCGCCGTCAAGCTCATTCAAGACCTGTATTTGCCTGTTCCAATAGTTGAATTCTCGATGGACGACATTGTGAGGTCAGAAATCTGCGCAATGTGGAGCCGAGCCTTTGAAAATGAGAACCTGCAGCAAAATAACAAAATCTCTTATGGCGCTCATACACGATTTACAGAAGCTGCGCATTTCACGCGACCAATAAAAGAGTGGTTACAAAATTAGCCAAAAGATTGCGTGATAGATCATAACGCTGCAAAAAGAGATAAAATAAACCCCGGGCGAAATTACGGCCCGGGGTTTTTCACCTCGAGATGGAATTATTATTCTGGGCTTGTTTCAGACGGCGCTTGACTAACAGCAGATGATTTATTTGCCTTGGCGACAGCCTTGGCG
>DAIRFH010000096.1:0-1963 GCA_036795145.1 Methylocystis sp.
AAATTTACGCCGCTTGCAACGTATATGATTGATTTTAATGGATTTAATATATGCGAATGGCGCGGGGGAAAAACCGCTAATCGCCACTTCAGTCTCAATTTTGCCGCGCAAATATCTGAGAAATATATATAAAATCAAAAGACTAGAATCAATTTCGACGCGCGCCGGCGCACTCAGATACGGAACATGGCTGTGATGGAAACCCAGAGCATAGATTTGTCAGCCAAAGGTCCGGTTAATGACACTGCTCTCATCTCATTTTGCGCTATTTCAGCTTATTTTCATATTTCTTCTGATCCTGAACAACTTAAACGCGAATTATCTCTGCAAGGAAAATCAATCATTGAGGATGATATCCTACGCGTAGCACAACTCGTTGGATTGAAAGCGCGGGTTATTGATATTACCAACTTTGAAAGATTAGCGCGGGTGCCCGTTCCTGCAATTGCCAAACGCAAGGATGGGAATTTTGTTATCTTTGGCGGCAAGCAAGCATCAGGAAAGCATCGTTTCGTAGATCCAGTGTCCCGCCAAGCAATCGAGGTTGATGAGACTGATCTCATTAATCACGTAGAACCAATACTTATTCTCATAACTCGTAAAATTGGCGGAGCGGGCGCTGATCCACAAACATTTAATTTAAGATGGTTTTTCCCTTCTATTTGGCGCTACCGAAAGCCTTTAGCGCATGTAATGCTGGCTTCTTTCTTTGTTCAGATTTTTGCACTCGTCACGCCTCTATTTTTCCAGGTCGTGATTGATAAAGTTCTAAGTCACAAAGGTTATGAAACACTTCTCGTCATGGTTGGCGGCATTCTTTTCATCGGAATATTTGATGTCATCCTGCAGTATCTACGAACCTACGCGTTAACTCATACGACAAATCGCATTGATGTCGAATTAGGTCGGCGCCTATTTTTTCATTTGTTTCATCTGCCAATGAATTATTTTGAAACACGCTCTGCGGGGCAAACGGTTGCCCGCGTAAGAGAATTAGAAACAATCCGTTCTTTCTTAACTGGACAAGGACTGTTTTCTGTTCTTGATCTCTTTTTCACGATTATTTTTATTATCGTTATGCTCTTCTACTCGTGGAAACTAACGCTAATCGTAGTTGTTTCTATCCCTTTATATTTAATCATTGCATCGATCATGCGTCCAATTTTGCGAGAACTCATCAAAGAAAAGTTTAATAGAGGCGCTTTGAGCCAGCAAATGCTTGTAGAGGCGATAGTCGGAGCCCAGACGATTAAATCAGCTGCTGTAGAACCCGCTATGCAGATGCAGTGGGAGGAAAAACTAGCTGCTTACGTCAAGACATCTTTTGACTCAGGACTTATCGGCTCCGGCGGGCAAATGGCCATTCAATATGTCAATAAAGCAACAACCGCGCTTTTACTTTTATTCGGGGCCAAAGCCGTCATAGATGGAGAATTATCGGTTGGCGAACTTGTTGCTTTTAATATGATCTCCGGTCAGGTCGCGCAGCCAATTTTACGACTATCACAGATCTGGCAAGATTTTCAGCAGGTTCAGATTTCAATTGACCGTTTAGGCGATATTCTCAATTACCCTATGGAACCATTGAATCTTGCGCATGGCAATCTACCACGCGCAACCGGGGCGATAGAATTCCGCAACGTGAGCTTCCGCTATAAAGCTGGCGCTCCAGAAGTATTAAAAAATATTTCTCTCTCAATTGCTCCTGGCGAAGTTGTCGGCATTGTTGGCCGATCGGGATCTGGAAAATCAACACTTGCCAAACTCATACAGCGTTTTTATGTGCCAGAGTCTGGCCAGGTCATGGTCGACGGCGTTGATCTTGCCCAAGTAAATCCTGCGTGGCTGCGCTCACAGATCGGCGTCGTTTTACAAGACAATCTACTCTTCAATCGCTCCCTTCACGACAATATTGCGCTTGCAAATCCCGCTATGCCACGCGCTGCTGTTATTCAGGCGGCAA
>DAIRFH010000096.1:2063-6566 GCA_036795145.1 Methylocystis sp.
TGCTTTGGGCTTTTTTTGGCCATATCGATATTCTTGCGATCGCTCAAGGGAAAGTTCAGCCCTCTGGGCGCGTCAAGACCATCCAGCCAATGGATACTGGCAGAGTAACATTAATCAATGTTCGCAATGGTCAGCATGTCAAATCTGGCGAGTCTTTAATTGAATTAGACCCAGCCGAAGCAATTGCTGATGAGCGTACCTCATCAACGAGCCATCTTGCCTTTAAAGCCGAAGTCTTAAGGCGCAGAGCCTCTCTTCAAGGGGTGAAGAATCTCAGTATCGAGGAGCTCCCAAAGATTGAATGGCCTGAGACTATTCCTCAAGCGATCAGAGACAGAGAGGACCGCGTTCTCAAGGGCGATCTTGAGCAGATTAGAAGCTCTGTTCAAAGCATCGAAGCTCAAGCTACGCAAAAGGAAAGAGAACAGAAACGACTAGAAACTCAGATTAGCTCCCAGGAAATGCTGATCGAGACGCTCAAACAGCGCGTGGCGATGAGGAAGGGTCTCTTGGCGCGAGGATCTACCTCCAAAGCAGCTGTTATAGACGCCATGGAAACGCTTCAGACGCAGGAAACGACGCTTGCTGGGCAGAGGGGGCAGCTCGAAGAAACTAAAGCAGCAATTAATGTACTCATAAAAGACAGAATGAAAGCAATTAACGCCTTCATTGCAGAAAACCAACAAAAGATCTCTGAAGCAGAAAGGCAGGCGGATGAGCTCGAGCAAAAGACCGCGAAGGCTCACGTAAAAACAGACCACATGACACTGACAGCGCCTATTTCAGGCATGGTTCTTGGCCTCACAGTAACAACAAAAAACCAGGTTCTGCAAAGCGGCGAAGAAATCATGCGGATCGTTCCTGATGACGCTGCGCTTGAGATCGAAGCCTATGTGGAAAACAAAGATATTGGCTTCGTCAAGGTTGGGCAGGAAGCCATTATTAAAGTGGAGTCGTTTCCCTTTACGCGCTTTGGCACCATTGACGCTGTTGTGACGCATGTTTCTCATGACGCCATTCCAGAACCTGATGCAACAACCGCTGAGGGCGTGCCAACAAAATCAAAGAAAGACACATTTTTAGGCGGCGCACAAAGAACACAAAATCTAGTTTTTCAGGTGCTGCTAAAAACCAAGCAGGATTACATGGCAATTGAGGATACAAAAATTCCTCTGACACCCGGCATGGCTGTGACAGCGGAGATCAAAACTGGAAAGAGACGAATTATTGAATATGTCTTTTCGCCTCTCGTTGAAATCACATCGCGTGCAATGAAAGAAAGATAAAGATTATCTGGGTCAGATATAAAAATGATAATGAACTTTAACGAGATGAGAAACGCTCAGAGCCTTGTGAACGTCACAAGTGTTTTATTGCGTTACTGCATCCTGTTAATTTTATTGTATTCTGTCATGTCAGTGCATTCTGATGTGTTTGCGCAGTCTATCGGCGACACATTGACTAAAATCTATAATGAGAACCCGGATATTGATGAACAACGCGCAAAGCTTCGTGTTCGTGATGAGGATGTGCCAAAGGCGATGACAGGCTTACGCCCAAAGGCAAGCATTAATGTTTATGGCGGACCTCAGCGCACAATGATTAAAGCGCCGGCTGGAATAGATCAATTTAACAGCCGTAAATATCAAGAGGATCAATATTCAGGCTATCCAACCACAGGGACATTTAAACTTGATCAGCCGATCTTTGATGGCGGCAAGACTAAAAATTCAATCAGACAAGCAGAGTCTGGCGTTTTCGCCGCCCGCGGTGAATTGCAAGCGCTTGAGCAGGAAACACTGCTTAAAGGCGCAACGAGCTACATGGATGTTTTTCGCGACACAGCGGTCTTAAGACTAAAAACAAATAACGTCGCCGTTCTTCAGCATCAATTAAAAGTGACGCAAGACCGCTATGAATTTGGCGAAGTCAGCATGACAGATGTCGCCCAAGCTCAAACAGCCCTTGCGAAGGCCCAGTCTGAGCAGGCAACGGCCGACGGAACATTACAAAAGAGTATAGCAACCTACCAAAAAATTGTTGGTGAAAAACCCCAAAAACTCCTCCCTGTACGTGCTCTCGATAGTTTACTGCCAAAAAGTCAAATTGAAGCAATTGAGATTGCGCTGCATGACAACCCTTATGTCAAAACAAGTCTACATAATGTCGATGCTGCAGACGCAGGTGTCAAAGTAGCCGAAGCAGCACTGTTGCCAACGGCTTCTGTTGGCGGCCAAGTTCTTCAATCGCTCGATTCATACTTTGGATATCCTCACACACGTCAATTTGGCGGTCAGGCCCTGGCCACATTAAATGTGCCACTATACCAAGGTGGCGGCGAGTATACGGCAATCCGCCAATCCAAAGAGCAACTTGGCCAAGCTAAAATTCATGTTGATAGTGTCAGAAATGAAATCAGAGCCAAAGTTATTGAAGGTTACGCTCAATATTTAGCAGCAAAAGCTTCTGTGGAATTTGGAGAGCGTGCAGTCAAATCTGCTGAGTTGGCGCTACGCGGCGTCAGAGATGAATCTGCATTTGGTCAGCGGACGACCCAAGATGTCTTAAACGCTCAGCAAGCTCTCTTGGAAGCGCGCGTCAATTTAGTCTCCGCTCAGCATGATAAAATCATTGGAACTTATGCTGCTCTTGCTGCGATCGGTCGTCTTTCCGTCAAAGATTTACAGCTTGACGTAAACCCCTACGATCCAAATCGTCACTATGAGCAGATTAAGGATAAGTGGTTTGGCGTCTCAACGACAGACGGAAAATAGGCCATGAATTCTTTGCTCTGGAGATTTGCAAAATTATCTCTTGGCTCGGCCTACGTCTGCCTAGCATATTTCATACTTCCTCATTCCCAGTCTCAGGCCACAGAGCGCACTCAAGCCAAAGATGTTGTCGCCATCCAACTCAGGGCGCAAGGGATCCCATGCACGGCTCCCTCAAGCGCCACAAAAGACAAGATAGACTCACGGCCAGACGAAATGGCCTGGATTATAAACTGCAAAGAAGCAAGTTACAGAGTGACCCTTATTCCACATATTGGCGCTAAGGTGGATGTTATAGATTCATTCGACGTCCAGCATGAAAATTCTGAAATTAAGGAATAGACGCTTAGATGAGGCCAATAAAACCTTTCATAATGGCGGGTCTGCTCGCAGGATGCGCGACCGTAACCCACGGCCCTGAACAACGCGTCATGGTTTCAACGCCAGGTGCGCCCCAAGCAGACTGCACAATAACATCTACAACACTTGGAACCCGAAAATTTAAAACACCTGAAGCAATCAATATTCCAAGATCTTCTGAGAAGATCAATATTACCTGCACCAAGAAGTGTTTTGAAGACGCCACAAGAGCATTTGAGCCAGTGATTAATGGCGAAGATCTGGCTATCGGTGGACTGATCGGTGGATTAGGTCCTGTCGCAATCGATGCTGCGACGAAAAGGGCTTATAATTATGCTTACGACTTCGTCATTCCCATGACGTCTAATCACAAATGCTCCTCCCACAGAAAAGGATTTTTGCAGGGCGATCAAAAAGACTTCGACAATCAGATAAAAGATTTTAACTTTGACGAGGCCCCAGAGCCACTGCCTGAGATTGTTCCTGATAATAAGAAAACCACTAATCCCAACGCCGTAGAAAACTCTAAGATCAAATGAATCTTATTTGAAGAACCGATGTAATCCTATGTTCGATTTTATCCTACCGCCTAATGACCTAAAAGCCGTCATTATACTTGATGACCGGGGAGGAAGAGTGAGCGACTATCAAAGCGCTGCTCAAAAATACACAAATGAGGGACGAGAGGTTAGAATTATTGGTCTTTGCTGGTCAGCCTGCTCACTGGCGCTCTCCGTCCCAAATGTATGCGTCGGGTCTATGGCGACAGTCATGTTTCACGATGCTTATGATCTCAAATCTGGAAAGATTAATCTAGCTGTCACTAAGGAAATTCTTGATAAAATGCCTCCTAAAATTAGGGAAGTTGTTAGCGCGACAGTTCATAAGGAATTCCGAGCAGCAGCAACTCTCGACGCCAAAAAACTTATAAAATTAGGCATTAGGCAATGCGATAAGGAACTGGACTGAGTAAGTTTCGGTTACATCCTCTGGCTAAAATGATTTGATCTTTGGAGAAAATAATGCGGTTTTTGTTTTGTGTTTTTCTCATGATCTCACAAATGCCCGCCTACGCTGACGACATATACCATAATCCGCCATCTGAAGATCGCGCCTGGCCATTCACTCTGGATCTCCCGAAATGTGATGATTTTTATGTCTTGCGAAAAATTATGCAGGATTTCGAAAATCGTGAGCGCGAATACTGGTCCTCAGACTTATATATTAATCGGTTTGAAAATGTGATGGAGACTGGACCAAGAACATTTGGGCAGAGTTACACACCACGACGTTATTGTCGCAGCGAGGGAATATTTGGTGATGGTGTTAAAAGAGACGTTTTCTATAATATTACGCCAGATCAATCTGTCAT
>DAIRFH010000097.1:0-6527 GCA_036795145.1 Methylocystis sp.
TTATACGGAAATGGCGCGCCCAAGGGGATTCGAACCCCTGTTTTCGCCGTGAAAGAATAAAAAATAGCCCCTTTTTGAACCTCCGCGGCCGTTTGTGAACATGCAATTAATCCAATAAAAACAGTAATTAAAAAAGATTTGAGTTTTTCGTCGTTCGGCCTTGTTTGAACACGACTTTTCCGTATATTTTCCGTATGAATTATTCGCCGTTGCACAGATAAAACAGAAAAAGCCCATGGCGCGTACCGTCAAAAATGTGAAACTCGACACGCGTTCAGGTCGCGCCGGGCTTGCCAAGCGGGCGGAGCCTTACTGGACAGTCATTTCTGCCGGATGCGCTGTTGGGTATCGAAAAGGGCTCAAGGGCGGTAGCTGGGTCGCGCGAATGCGTGACGATGATGGCCGCCAGCATTACGAAGCTTTAGGCGCCGCAGATGATGCGCGTGAGGCGGATGGAATAACAGTTTTTAATTTCTCGCAGGCACAAGAACGCGCGCGTGTTTTCTTTACGTCGAAGGCAAGAGAGTTTGCGGGGGATTATCTACCAACTGATGGACCATTTACTGTCGCTAAAGCGCTTGAGGCATATTTCGCAGAACGAGAACGCAAGGGCTCCAAGAGCGTGGAGAAAGACAGAGCGGCGGCACAATTAAGAATCATACCAGAGTTAGGAAAGGTTGATGTTGCCAAGCTCTCAACCAAGCAGTTGCGAGATTGGCATGCAAATTTAGCAACAGGACCAAAGTTATCCAAAGCTGGTAAAGACAAGGCGACACGCAAAAGACGGGAGATCGATACTAAAGACTCTGACGCCGTAAGAGCAAGCAGAGCGAGTGCAAACCGGAAGCTGACAGTTTTGAAGGCGGCATTGAATATGGCCTACCATGACGGGCGTGTGCTCAGTGATGACGCCTGGCGTAAGGTTAAGCCATTTCGTGCGACAAGCTCGCCAGTCATTCGTTATCTCTCACAAGATGAAGTTTTTCGTCTTGTTAATGCCTGTCAGGGACAGTTTCGTGATCTTGTCCAAGGAGCCCTGTTAACGGGCTGTCGCTATGGCGAGCTGGGGCGGATGCGCGCGTCAGATTATAATGACGATGCGCGGACGGTTACTATAAGAGAAAGCAAGTCTGGCAAGGCGCGCCACGTAGCGCTTACTGACGAGGGTGCTGGGTTATTCAGCAAACTTGTTGCCGGCAAACTTAGTAAAGATCTTATCTTCGCCAGAGAAGATGGGGCGGCATGGAAGCCATCTCAGCAACAGCGACCTTTGGAAACAGCCTCGGTTCGAGCCAAGATTGATCCCGCAATAACATTTCATATTTTAAGGCATACTTATGCCAGCATGTTGGCCATGAGAGCTGTTCCTATGGGCGTTATTGCCGCTCAACTTGGTCATGCAGATACACGCATGACAGAAAAGCATTATGCCCATCTGTCTCCAAATTATGTTGCTGAAACCGTGCGGGCGGCTTTCCCATCTCTTGGCATTGTTGACGCCGTAAATGTCGTGCCCATAAGACACGGGGCATCCAGATAGCGCCTCTCAATAAGCCTTGAGACCCTATCTTCTCAAAATAAGGAGAGGCGTCTGATCGAACAGACAGGCAAGCTTTTCCTGACGCTTGCGCGTCTTAAAATTCTGTCCCAGAATGTGAGCATGAAAAGAGATATTGCGCTTGCCAAACTGAAGCCTTTTGAGGACCGCCTGCGTGCAAGGGGTATTCGCGCCCTATATCTTTTTGGTTCAACAGCACGAGATGAATCCAGAGAAACCTCTGATCTGGATTTGTTGTTCGAATATGACGAGGCCAGTAGATTTAGTCTCTTTGATCAAGCTGGCGCGATGCTGGAGCTCTCTGATGGCTTGGGTGCGAAAGTCGATCTGGTTTCCAGGTTTGGTCTACGCCCACGTGTCCGCGATCGTATAGAACGAGACATGGTCCGGGTATTTTAGATGTCAGAATTGATTGATACACTCGACGACTTAGCCTTGCTGTTGTCACGCGCGGAACAGTCAGTAAAAGATCGGACGTTTGAGGATCTTATTGCCAACGAAGAGGCTTATGACGCCCTTACTTATCGTCTCGCGATGATAGGGGAGACTTGCAGGAAGTTGCCTGACGAACTCAAGGCGAGGCATCCACATTTGCCCTGGCGTGAAATGACAACGTTTCGTAACTTTGCCAGTCACGATTATTTTGGACTAGACGCTCATCTCGTCTGGCAGGCGGCAATGGGTCTTGAGCCCATAAAGATTATGATGATTGCGGAGACTGCTCGGTTAAACATTAAGGCTCGTTAAATTCTGGAGAGCAGGTTGGTTGCGCTCCAAGCAGCGTTTATTCACCTCGGTAGGCTGCCATCATTGGTCTCCAGCCTTTGGCTTTTGTTTGCAGGCTGAGGGAAATAGAACAAGCAAAATATTTTTTAGCCGTGGATCTATAAAATGAACTTGCACTCGATGACAGTGCAGTTCTCATGACCATTTCAGCTATCTAATACCTCTTAGAATTGCTTGCCGGCTGGTGGATAATTGTGGGTATCGGCGACAAAACTTTGTTTAGTTGACGCATACATAAGCAAATGCCGCTCTGGAGAGAGTCGCTGAGTGCTTCATTCGATGCAGGCCATTAGGCATATGGCGCTCCATTATTAAGCCTGTTTCAGGTCGCGTTTAATGCGCGCTTGAATGTCTTTGCCCAGCAGGCTCTCTTCTTAATCTTCGAATAAGATAGTGCCGCTTTTCCAATTGATTGTTTGATAAAAACTCATTTGCGCGGCACGCGCGCCGACCGACAGTGCCGCGCAAACGTGAGTCTTCATAAAGACTTATGTAGTGAGTGGGGGCGCGCCTTTTATCTTGCCATTAAGGCGTCGTTTCTCCGCTGAACCTTTTTGGTCGTTTTAGGTCTATCAATCCAGCAAACAGAATAGGATTTTTGCGTAACAAATTTGATCAAAAAATATGTTGGACATCTCTAGATTGCATAGGTTTTTTGCCAGTTTATTTTGCCAGATCGGCGTGAGTTGTGCAGCATTTAGACACTGGTATTTGCGTGTGGGACATGCGGGACACACGGGACAATGTCCCGTTTTGTCCCGCCACGCTGAACCCTGGCTGAGCGGGACGGGACGGGACACAGGGTCTACTTGTAGACCCTGTGTCCCGCATGTCCTGCAGTCAGGAGCCTGAATGGACTGTCTCCATGTCTTCTCTGACAAGCCATACCATATAGCGGCCGTCTACTTCATAGAGGGCTATCGCTTTGCTCTCTCGCGCCTGTTCCTCACCGCGCAGGAAAGCCTTACGTCGCGCTTCAATAATCTTCTTTTCATTATCACCTTCAGCAGGACGTGAGCGGTAAAATTCTTCTCGCACATGCTCACGATCGACAGCTGTTACGAGCGGTCCTGGACCATCATAGGGCCGGATCTTCTTGCCCATTTCTCCAAGCAGAACGCTGAGAGCCTGGCAGTAAGCGCGTGCATCACGTGACAGCTTCGTTTGTTTTTTTCCCGTTGATCCATTGTCGTTAGCGCAGAGCTCAATGTAACAGGCGCCGATCTCATCGCCGTCGTCATTGTTGCCCAAAGCAACATAGGAAAGCTTGAATGGCGCTTGCCAACCTTCGCCTTCACTGCGACTTTTTGCCAGCGTTAAGCGTCGGTTATCGCATGCGCCGGTGACATGATCTCGGTCAGCTAGAACACTCAAGACAACATCGCTGCCAGCACGCCATGCGCTTGCGCCGCGCAGGCCCGTCTCTGCTGATTTGCCATAGTGATGAACGGGGATCACGACGACGTTTAGTCGATCAGAAAGCTCTTTGAGATGACGAATGACGGCAGCTGCTTTGGAGTTATCATTTTCGTCTTCGATAGCGAAACAGGCAGCGAGCGTATCGCAGATTACGGCACCTAATCTGACGCCATGGGTAGTTTGAAACTGCTCATCAACGGCTTTCAAGCGTGCGACGAGCTCGCGCATGCGACGAGTGTCCGTGAGATTTGGGACATCTGCGAGCCAGGCGATGGGCAGCAGCTTAGCGGGAGCTTTTTGTTCCTTTGCTACCTCTATGCGGCTTGCCAGTGTATGCGCGCCTTCGGCTGCTAAAATTACGACGCCAACACGCTCAATGGTTGGGTATGAGAAGAACGATGAACCGCTCGCTAGACTGACGGCCAGATCAACTGCGACGAATGTTTTACCTGCGCCGGACTGGCCGCCGATAAAACAAATGCCGCATTTTGGAATGAGTTTTTTGACGAGTTGTGCTGGCGGCTTTGGTGCGATGTCGCCGTCAAAGATAAAGCCTGAGAGCAGGGCACTATGGTGCACGTTATGCGCAACAGTAGTGTCTTGACCAACGTCGACTTCTTGCGGCTCTTGGTTTTTAGGACGTGTGTCAGGCAGATCAGGATAGGGATTTTTCATGCCAGCGCTCAATCCAGAGGCGATTGTCTGGATGACTTGCCGTTGACCTTCTTTGAGTAGGCCGTTGGCCTGACAGGCGTTAATGAGCGACGATTGAACCTCGGCTTGCGACAGCCATCCGCGCGCCACATAACGGCCAAGCCGATAGGCGATCCCGTTAAGAGTTGTATTGCGCACGCCTGATGTCACCGCAGCCAGACGATGCGTTTCTTCTCTCAAGGCAACTGCGGCATATGCGTAAGCGCGTGGCTCCAGAGAAGTTGTCAGTTGCGGTTTCGCCAGATCTACTGGGTCAAGTTGTAAGATCTCTGAGTTCGCGGTTTTTTTGATCAGCAGAGATAAGCTCGCCGGCATAAAAGGCAGGGATGATTTTATCTGCTGAAGATCAGGTGATCCTTCCTGCAGCGACCAGACTTCGCCCGACCGCCGCTTTGATCCAGGAGCGATGACGTAGCCGCCGTCACCACGCACATCGATGCCTGGGGGAAGATTGCCTCTAGAGTTTCTAAACAGTTCGCTCTCTGATTGAGAGAAGTAAAGATGCAGGCCATTACCGGCTGTCTCAACAATAGGACAGCCGATAATGGACAAGTCTGGACTGAGGATCTCTTTTAGATTGGAGACGCCATCAACAAGACCATGACGATCTGCATCGATGACAACGATGGCGCTCTTGCCGCAGTCGATCGCGACAAGAGCGTGGCTGAAACGGCGCCACCAATTACCAATAAGCTCGCTATCTCGTGTGGAAACTTCTCTCCAATTCGAGACTAGCGGCGCTTTATCGTGAGAACTTCCTGGTTGGGATTGGCAGGGGAAAACATAAAAGCCACGCTGAGCGAGATCTAAGGCGACAACACCATTGTGGGAAACTGCAGGGTCAGTCTTTGAACCATGATGAACTTTTTGGATCTGAGGAGGATGATTGTCGAAACTAAAATAATTAGTCACCGACAAAACTCAGGCATGATTCAATGTAGCGCTTTGCATCTGGTCCATAGACGGCGCTACTTCTTAGCCCGATTTTACGCAAAACAACTTTGCCAGCCTTTACATCTTCGTAGAAGGTCGTTTTGGCTTTACCAGCAAGACTCCAAACCTCTTGTGGCTTGAGCATACCATGCTCCAGACGTTCGCTAAGAGTGAATAGTTTTTCCTTTTTTGACGTGTGTTTGTTTTTACTCTCATACATGTCGGACTCTCCTGTTCATTGGCGTCAAATGATGAACAGAAACATGAAGACAAAAAATTTAATCGAGTTCAAGAGCGTAAAAATTTATCAATATCAAACGCATAGTGTAGCAGGTGATATCAGAGGGTATTAGCGAGTTGCAGGATAGATTGGAAAGGATTGAAAAAAATTAAAAAATTATTTTTTTGTAATCAGGGAACTATTTTTATTCTCACTCTTTAGTTTGCTAATCGCTTATCATGCTGCATATTTGTCCTGAGTCAGCACCTTTGGGACAATTTTTAAATTGAGGAACAAAGGTTTTCTAGCTCATCATAGCCCTTAAGAAGCGAAGATGAGAAAGAAAACCGTGACCAGTAAGCAGCCTGCGGATGAATCTATATCTTTAGCTTTGAAGGCTTCAGACGATTGCTCACATCTCCACTCAAGCTAGAGTCATAGGCATCCACATCGATAACAGGCGCGCCTTCTGAGGTGTTGACTGTGCTCACGTCCACCCAGAATACGTTGGGGCTGCGTGTCGATTGAAAGTAGTAGATATGGTGAGTCATGTCGGCCACAGAACCCCAGAGCGTTGGTCAAGTATCTGCAGAATCTCCGCCTGACGTGATCTCGAACGACGAAAGCCCTACAGAGTGCTCTACTGGTTTCCTGAGGATGTAGCCTGCAATGCCGTCCATGATTGTGGCGACTCAGGCAGTTTCTATTAATAGCTGCCGTGGTTGAATGAATCTCATCCATAAGAACGTTGGATTGGCAAAAATCCGCATGCATGTTTTCCGTATAATTTCCGTATTACCTACTTTACGGAGCGGATTAAACTAATAAGTAATTGATTTTATTGGCGCGCCCAAGGGGATTCGAACCCCTGTTTTCGCCGTGAAAGGGCGACGTCCT
>DAIRFH010000098.1:0-6500 GCA_036795145.1 Methylocystis sp.
CAAGGGGTGGAAAACGATTAAATAATTGCGATACAGGCACCATACGAAAATTCATCGCGCCGCTTTGTAAGCGGCTGCTCAAGCCCTCTAGATTTCCGACATCTTTTTGCAGCTGCTTACGCAACAAGTCTACTTTTTTGATCAATAGCTTTAGCTCTACTGGCGCAAAAAGTTTTTCATTTTGAGACTGGGCCGCCTCAAGAAGCTCGCGAATTTGCTTGCGAACTCTGGATACGTCAGGACTGGCTGATGAAACTGAGAGACTGGAAAATAATTTTTCAAATTGATCTGATGCGGCATGTAAGATTTTTGAGCGCTCAGTTTCTACGGCGATAGAACTCGATTGCAGAACAGATTGAAGCTCTCCCACCGCCTGATTAAGCGCTATAATATCGCTTTGAAGACGAATACGCGTCACAAATACTTCAGACGCCGTATTCAGCACATCATCAAGTTTTGATGTTGGCACACGTAGCGTTTCTTCATTTACAATCGCTTGGGCGGACGGGCTGACTTTTAGCGCCTGAGGGGCAAGAGCCGCCGGCTTACTCGGCGTCTCATGACTAGCGCCATCAGCAATGAGCTGAAGAGAGCCTGCTTTTAAGGACTGAAGTGACTGTAAAATATGCGCGATGGGCGTCGTCAAAGGTCCGCGTTCTGCGACCTCTCGCGCCATCTCTATTAAGGCTCCATTGCCAGCGATCAAGAGATCTATCGCCTGCTCATCCACAGATCTTACATTATTGCGAAGATCTCCAAGAAGCGTTTCCATTTCATGCGCAAGGACCTCCATCTTCCGTACGCCAAGAAGCCTCGCACTGCCCTTGACTGTATGGATTGAGCGAAACAAATCATTAATAATATCTGACCCGCCCCCAGCGCTTTCGAGATCAATCAGACGCTGGGATATATTTTCAAGATTCTCTTCAACTTCTGAACAAAAGTCATTAAGCAATGCTGACTGTTCCGAATTCAGAATCAATGCTTCTTCATGGTCTTCATATGAAGCGATTGAAATATGTGGAACCAGATCATCTTTTTTCTTTGAGAAGACACCCTGAGGCTCTTCCAGCTTTGCTTTAGTTACTATTTCATCCTTGTGAGAAATCAGTTCAGGCGCTTTGTCTAGCGGGATCTGGCGTTGACTTATTTTATTGTTTTCTTGCTCAATGATTGGTCGAATATAACGCAAACATTCTTCAATAATTTCTGATGTATCCGTATCACAGAAGCCTTGGCCGCCGAGCTCTCTAAGAATATCAAGAGAAGTATTTAAGGATAATTTTATGACATAGTCCATTGAACCGCGGGAATAATCTCCATCATTGCGTCCAATATCTAACAAATAATCAGCCATGCTTAGAACATGAGCCGGTTTTTCAAGACCTAATATTTTACAAAATCCCAAAATAAAATGCACACGTCGATAGGATTGGTCATGAGCGTCATCATCTGTTGGCGCGCCAATTGTTTTATTTATTTTGGATAGACTTAACTCGGCTTCCCCAAGAAGCTCTGGCATTAATTGTCCATCTGGCCCTGACAAATCTATGACCGCGGAGGCCGTATCTGCCGTCCATTCTTCCAGCCATGACTTATTCTCAGTCATTACTTATCCAATCCAGACGGCTTTAAAATTTGATGCATAAAGGGAAGAAAACATTAGTATTTTCCCAAATTTGATACGTCAGAGGAATGCAAGACACGCTGCGTAGAGGTTGAATATATTTCATTATCTTTCTCGCGATCCTGCCCAACCTCGCTCTGATCACTTTTATGAAACCAGCTAATGGCTTGCTTTAATTCTCTTGCATGATCAGCAAGGGAGTGCGCTGTTGCGGCCATTTGCGACGCTGCAGAGGCATTTGACTGCGTTACATCATCTAATCGACGCACAGCGACATTCACCTGCTGCGTGCCTGTCGCCTGCTCTTCGCTCGCCAGGCTAATGCCTTGGATAAGATCTTTGGCTTTTTCTATTTCAGGCAACAGGGCTGTGAGCATCCGATTGGTGTTTTCAGCGGTTTCCTTACCCTCAACAGAGGATTGCTGAATAGCATTTGCTGCCTCCTTACTGAGCTCGGCCAATTTTGAAACCTCTGACGCCACAACGGCAAAGCCCTTGCCATGCTCACCAGCACGCGCTGCCTCTACTGAGGCGTTTAAGGCGAGCAATTCAATTTTGCGGGTGATTTCTTCAACAGCCATGCTCTTATCCGCAATATCCTTCATGGCGGCTGCGGTTCGCTGCATCGCCTGTGCGCAGGTGCGCGCGTCTTCAGCAAGTCTGACGGATGTTTTTTGGGTTCGGTTTGAGGCCTCAGCATTTTGGCGAATATTCGCTGTAATCTGCTCCATAGCCGCTGCAGTCTCCTGCACTGAGCCAGCCTGCTCATTAGCGCCATCTGCAACTTTCTTAGCTGCCGACTGTAGCTGGCTGCTTCCTGTCGCAACGTCTTGTGCTAGTCGTGAGGCGACAGTCACGGTTGACGCTAGGTTTTCCTGCATATGATCAACGGCCTGCGCCATATCGCTAATTTCATCGCTGCCTGTTAAATTCGTGCGACTGCCAAAGTCACCTGAACTTATTTTGCGGATCACATGCATTAATTTTGCCGCGCGGATCGCGAATTGATAGCGCAAATATATGATCGAGATAATGATAAGACAGAAGACTGTCAGCGCGAGATATGAATTTGCAAGTAGTAATTTATTGGCAAAAGATTGTTGTTGATCAATAATTTGTGTAAATCTGTTTGTTATTAACTCTCTTAACTCAGACATTACCCGGCTGAAGTCGCCATTATCTTTATTATAACTATCGCTATAGACATATTGTTTTGCTAACTCAAGATCAGGTCGTCCCTTGCGACTAAAACCACCTGCCTCATCATCAAATTCACCATTGACGGCATGCATCGCGCCTAATTCAGCATGACTCATTTTATTCCAAATAATTCTCGCCTGCTTTAGTCTATCGAGTTCTTCTGCCGTCACCTCAAGATTTTTAAATCTATCTTCAATGGAAACGCCCCCGGTTTTAGAACTCTCTGGCTCCGACACAAGACCGCCAGCAACCATATCCCAATATTCAAAATTGTAATTTTTTGGCCGCACAATTTTACCATCTAAAATATCAGTAATAATATTATAATATTGTATTCTTTTTGCATTTTTTGTTACAATGTAGGTGCGCGCAAATCTTGTTCCCCACTGAGAGGATAAGACATAATCTTCGACCGCCTCGGAGGCTGTATGTATTTGTGACCTCATGCTTTCAACTTTGTGCTCAGCCTCATTTAAAAAATAACCAAGCGCAATATTTGCAGCTGCGAGGCAGAAAAGAACAAAGAAGAAGACATAGGAAAACGTGCGAAGTTTCATTTTTTTCACCCAGGAGCTGAGAATTAAACTATATCCTGAGGAGCGCCTTTGGTCGATATAGAACGAGCTATATCCTTAATTTTAGACAATAAGCGGCGGCTGCGGCCAGTTTCCTGTAAAGTCATCAAACAAGATAAGCCCAGACGCAAATCCTTAATTTTTTCACTTGTTAACTTTAAAATCCATGCTTTCTAAGATATTCATATAAAATTGGTAGAAAATTATATTTATTCAGCAATGTAATGAAAGACTATCCAGATATATCAAAGAATATTAACCATCGGTTTAATTTTATAAGCAGCAGAGTTATCAAATCTGCCAGAACCTAAAACCATTATTGAGATACTCATTTTATCCCAATCGATCAGAGCCAGTTTTACGAAAAGGCGCGAGACGTCCCCACTCGACAATAGCCGAGGCCTGTAGCCTGAGATAGCTATGATGATCCTTTTCAGCGACCCCATCAAAAAGCTCCTTCACCGCCATGGGCAATAAACCCTCGGTAATTTGAAATATTTCAGGCGCAAAAGAGCGAATGCAAACGACATTATCAATACACAAGACAAATTCTGCTTCTTTATTTGAGAGCACCAGAAAAACACTATGATCATCAAGGGCGCGCTCTGGTAAGCCCAAAACTTCAGAGATATCAATACAAGAGAGAACACGACCACGAAGACTCGTTAATCCTCTCAGACAGGGATCTGTCCGGAACAACGGCATCACATCCAGGCCTTCCACAATCTCCATCACTGAGCCGACGGGATGCGCGACAAGTGTTTCTCCAATCTTACTGATAATAAATTCTTCCGTATTTTTATCATTTCTCTTATTGTCTTGATCACCTGCATAATTAACAACACTCTGATTGCCAAAATGCTTTCTTACAAGCGGCGCAAGAAGTTTTGGAGACAGAAATGTCATTGCCCGATCATGGTAACCAAGCATGCTATAAGAATTTTCATCCCCATCATCATTCGCGGGAACAGTGTCAGGGTCTAAATCATCTGCGTGCGTATTGTTTAGAGCCAGTAATTCTAAATGACGTTCAAGAACAAGGCCCAAAATCACATCATCAATTTTTAAAATAACGACATATGCACGTTGTGACTCCTGCGCATCCTTTTTAAAGCTCAACCCACAAGGATCAAAAATAGGCAGTATGCGTCCGCGATGATTGATTGTTCCTGTGCAATGAGGAACTACGCCAGAATATTGTTCTACATTGTAAAACTCTATAACTTCCTCAACGCATGCAAGCGGAACCGCAAAAGTTTTACCAGAAAACTCAAAAACAAATAGTCGAGCATCATTCTTCACGCGCTTTTACCTCAGTTGATTTTACGGCACGTCCTGTTTCTTAACTCGCTTATTATGTTCTATCGTTGTATATCACACGTCAGCTTCGCACATCATCTGTCAATATTTTCCCAAATTTGTCGTCTCCATCAATTGATCTGACTTTTTTTGTTCCTGGTGAGAGATATCTGACGCGAGTTTAAAACTCGACGTCTTAATGAAAGAGTCTTGTGTCTTGAACCAGCTGATTGCTTTTTGTAAATCTCTTGCGTGATCAGCAAGCGCATTAGCCGTCGCCGCCATTTCTGACGCAGCCGATGCATTTGACTGAGTCACCTCATCCAATCGTCGCACAGCAACATTCACCTGTTGCGTTCCCGTCGCCTGTTCATCGCTAGCCAAACTAATGCCTTGCACCAGATCTTTCGCCTTCTCAATTTCTGGCAAAAGCGTTGTCAGCATCCGATTGGTGTTTTCTGCCGTTTCCTTACCTTCAACAGATGATTGCTGAATGGCGCTGGCTGCTTCTTTGCTGAGTTCTGCTAGTTTTGACACCTCAGCCGCAACAACCGCGAAGCCCTTGCCGTGCTCTCCTGCACGCGCCGCCTCAACCGAAGCGTTTAACGCCAAAAGCTCAATTTTACGCGTAATTTCCTCAACCGCCATGCTCTTATCAGCAATATCCTTCATAGCTGCAGCCGTTTGCTGCATCGCTTGTGCACAGGTGCGGGCATCTTCAGCCAATCTTATGGATGTTTTTTGCGTGCGATTTGACGCCTCAGCATTTTGACGAATGCTGGCTGTAATCTGCTCCATTGCGGCGGCTGTTTCCTGCACAGAGCTTGCCTGATCATTTGCGCCGTCAGAGACTTGCTTAGACGCAGACTGAAGCTCTGAACTGCTTGCCGCAACACCTCCAGCGATCACTCTTAATGCGCCAATGATGCCAATAAGTTTTTCCAACATATTCTGTAGCGCTACGCCAAGCCGATCACGTTCTGACAGAACATCTATTTTTCCAGTCAAATCCCCCTGGGCGAGCTGTGTGGCGACAGTGACAGTCGCAACAAGATTTGACTGCATGTGATCGATGGCTTTGGCCATATCGGCAATTTCATCATTGCCGGATATGTCTGAGCGAGCGTCAAAGTCTCCAGCGCTAATCTGTTTGATCACACCCATTAAATTAGCGGCGCGAACAGCAAATTTATATCTAAGATAAAAAATTGAGAGAAGAATTAAAACAACCAAAATGACGCCAAGATAGGAATTGGCGGCAAGAAGCTGATTGGCAATGAGCTGCTGTTCCTCGATTATTTTCTCAAAACGCTTATTGACCATATTTCTCAGCTCAGACAATGTCTTACTGAAATCGCCATTATCCCTATTATAGCTATCGCTATAGACGAATTGTCGGCCAATTTCCGGATCGGGCCTACCCCTGCGCGTGAAGCCGCCGGCCCCATCATCATATTCGCCACTAACCGCATGCATGGCGCTAAGCTCAGCGTGGCTCATTTTATCCCAAATGGCGCGCGCTTGTTTGAGCTTTTCTAATTCTTCGGGCGTGGCGTTAAGTTTACGAAAGCGGTCCTCGATCGATATCGCGCCGTCACGCGTCATTTCCGGTTCAGGGATAAATCCACCTGCGACCATATCCCAATATTCAAGATTATAATTTTTTGGACGAACAATCTTGCCGTCTAATATATCGCTAATATTGGCGTAATAAATCATTCTTTTAGCATTTTTTGTCACCACATAGGTACGCGCAAATCTAGTCGACCATTGAGACGATAAAACATAATCCTCAATCG
>DAIRFH010000020.1:0-30709 GCA_036795145.1 Methylocystis sp.
ATTACCACCTGTTGCTGAAGAAGCGCCTGTTGCACGACCGCCAGTTGGAACACCCGAGCTGACTACCTTTCTGGTGTTTTTACGTGCGCCGCCAACATTAATCGTTGGCAGATTTTGCTGAGCTTCTGCGTAAGATGACACAGCAAGACTAAGCGCAACCGCCGAGACGCCGAGTGTAAGATATTTGCGTGACATGGACTTCTTCCTTATTAAATTTATGTTTGACAGGCGCGCGTCATCTCTCTTGATCAGTCTACGACGAGACGTACATCAGAGTTCAGACGCTTGTTAACTTGTGTATTTGTGTATTGATGATGATGCTTTTTGCAGCGATCACACGAGCGGCCTTAAGACAATCACTGTCTCAGACCGGCTAAGTTCTTAGGCGCGTGGTGGCGCAGTCGACGACCAACTACTACCCCAAGCGATAGGCTTTGAGGACATTATAAGACTGTCATCATAAGTAATTGCTAAAACCGACTGCTGTTTCTCAGGCAAGAGAACTGCGACAACCTGAGAAAAAATTACATCAATTGCAATGGCGGCATTTCTTGAGACGGAAGAACAAAAGACGCAGCACTGAGAGTGATCAATGTGATGATCCGTGTGATCAGCCTTGTCGTTCATTTTGTCACAATGCGTCCCCAACACGACGCTTTCAGCAAATTGATTATGAGCCAGCGGGTCCGCAGCAAGCGAGGCCGTCATGCCAAGGAAGCTTAAGCCCTTCATGACGAACAGGCACAGCACAACCGCCGCAACAAATTTGCGGGTGAGAAGATTTTTATGTGCCCATGACTGTTTCATAGCGGTCAATGTGATCTGTAAAATAATGACCGTCAATAATTAAAGCGCCCCAAAACATATAAACAGCACTCTGTGTTGCAGACCCGCTACAGCTTTGTGACTTTAATTTGGCAATCAAGGCTGGCGTGTGGCAGCCACATGAAATGGCCATAATTCATGATTGAAAAACAAGCATATTAAGAGAGAATTTATGCTGATCTCGGCGCAAATTTAGAATCATGCTGCATTATTCATAGAGTATTATGTAAGCTTTCTTGCAGAGTATCGCCTATAATACTTTTGTTGATTGTAAGGTGCGCCACAGCCAAGGGCTGCTTTGGAGACAAAAATCACAAAAAATGTGTTATTCTTTGATCAAGCCCGATCGTCAATTAAGTCTATGCCTTTAGGATTATGCATCAGTAGCAATTGCAAGTCAGTAATCATCGACCGCTCAAAACTAACCCAACAATTGAATTTACCTTTTAAGCCCGGCTCAGCCAGGCCTTGCTATTCATCAGCTGGTTAGATTGGTTACTCAGATATGGCCGTAGATTTGGTAGTCGGGTTACGTCAAAGTCATAGGAATTTAACCCAATCACGTAGCTGTGTTTGTAGACGTCTGCCTCAATGAGCCTGAAATCAATCACTCAAATATGAAATTCTTACATAGAAGCAGTCTCCCCGACGGACACCCATGCTTTATAAACTCTGACAAACTTATGTTTCGAGCGCGTCATATAAATACACACCTAAAGCAGCCGGAATTTATTGACGCGGTCAAAAATTTAAGCAATTTTCCATCCCCAATACTGACGGAGAACCGATCCATGAATAAAGCTGGTCTCGCTTTAATATTTTCAATGATAATTTTGAGCGCGCCCGCTTTCGCTCAGGGAACGCCAGAACAACGTGAGGCATGCAGCGATGACGCGCATAAATGGTGCCCCTACGACATTCCAGATCCTGATGCAGTAGAGCAATGCCTGCGTAAGAATCTGCGTAGCATCAGCAAGGCATGCCAAGAGCAATTCAAAAAATAACGCCATCTCTTTTGCGTGACCAGAATATCGCAATCATAGTCTGACAGGCTCTGAGGGCATTATTTGACGGCGCCTGCTGAAGCCTTTTTAAGGAAACGCACGCTGTTTAATTATTAGCGTGGGAATAGTCCTCTAAATCCCACGCTTTTGTCTAGGCAGATGCACCCAAAAAAATCATCGCAATAATTTCATTAAACATTCGCAGATCTCTGCAAGATAGCGCAGATTGAAAATCCACATTGTAATTTTTACCAGCCGTTACGGGATAGCTTTCATGGTCTGCAAGGTTTTTATTGATGGCGATGTCGGCACGACTGGTCTTGGTATCCGCGACAGACTCTCAGGTCGAACAGATATAGAGCTATGCACGCTTCCTCATGAGTTGCGCAAAGACGCTGCCGCCAAGCGCGATTTACTCTCAACAGTCGACGTCACCATACTTTGTCTGCCAGATGAGGCAGCAAAAGAAAGCGTTTCACTTTGTGATGCGTTGGGCGAAAACGCACCACGTATTCTTGACGCCTCAACAGCCCATCGCACAGCGCCTGGATGGGTCTACGGCTTTCCAGAACTCTGCCCGGGCCAAGACACTCTCATCGCGAAAGCACAGCGTGTCGCCAATGTTGGCTGTTATGCAACGGCCTCAATTGCCTTATTGCGTCCCCTGATTGACGCCAATATTTTGCCTGCGGATTATCCCATCGCAATCAACGCCATCTCGGGATATTCTGGCGGCGGACGACAGATGATTGAGGCTTATGAGGCCGGCGCAGCGCCCCCATTTGAGCTTTATGCGCTTGGCCTTGAACATAAGCACATTCCAGAAATCATGGCTTATGGGCGACTTAACGCGCGGCCAATCTTTGCGCCTTCAGTTGGAAACTTCCGCCAAGGCATGCTGGTCTCCATTCCACTCATGCTCGATAAATTACCGGCCAGACCAACAATCCAGACTCTGCAAGAGACCTATCGACGCCATTATGACGGCGCCCGCAATGTCGTCTGCCCAGCAACGCCAGATAATGGCCGCTTGGATGTGGAGGCGCTTAATAATAGTGACAAGATGGAAGTCTTCGTCTTTGGAAATGAAGGCTTGCGTCAGGCAATTCTCATCGCGCGCCTGGATAATCTTGGTAAGGGCGCATCAGGCGCAGCCGTTCAGAACCTTGATCTCATGATCCAGGGATCTGCCTGAGAGCTGTTATCGCGCGATTAACAAGCGCGATGCGCACATAGCGCTGCTCTCAAAGGTCCTTTACGGCAACTTCTCAGCAACATCTTCATATCTGCTGGTGCGACTGCCCATCATTGCTTCGAAAGCCTCATGCACCTCACGCACAGAGCGATCCTTCAGACGACCGCCTTGTGAAACATAAAAGATCGGTCGGTTGGCGCGCGCTGGACGGGGCAACAATGATGCTGCGGACATATTTGGCGTCTCATCCAAGGCGCGCATAAAACGCTCTGCATCATCTGTTCCTAGGAAATGGATCAGATAAATCTCACCTGGCGTTAACGGGCGGCCAAGTCTTTCTGCGATCAGCGCACCATCCTTTTTCAGCATTTCTGCAGCAAGAACGGCGGAGAGATAGGGATCCATGCGCATATTAAGAAGCTGTGCGCGTTTTTGCGCTGTCGGAGCCCCTTCCTGAGCCAAGACAGCACGCGCCTCTTCAGATTTAACGTGCCGATCGCCAAATATCTTCATTGCATGCAGCCAAGTCTTTTCAACAAATTGAAAAAGACCCGTTGCTGATGACGTGCGCGCTTTGGCCCGCAGGATGAAATTAGACTCCTTGTCGGCAATCGCCATCAAGAGGGCTGGATCCATTTCTGTTGTTTTTGCCGCCTTCACGACGTGCTCAACAACAGATTGATTGATTTTGACCGAGCCAAAGCGCATCACGCCAAGACCGTCGGCGACATCCGTCCCGTCATCGCGTAGATGCGACCAGGTGAGCGCCGCCTGCTCAATCACGAAATCGGAGTCGAGAACTTCCTCACTCCCTTCACGCGGCAAGGGAGACAAAGCTGAAGGGGAAGTTCGCACCCGCGCAACGCGATAGGGCCTCTCCGCCCGCGTCAGATCCTCTTCATCCTCGGAGGGCGTCATTAAAGAGACCGCCAGCAAAGACACAATAACGCCAACGCCAAGGGCGCGGCCAAGTAAGGGAAGCGAACGGCAAAAGGCAAAGACATGCAGGCGGTTCTGCATCATAAACGACAGATATTTGCGCGCAGACATCCATACCGGTAGATCATCTCTACCGGACGACGCCCCGCCCACTTGTCGTTTGATCAGCGTAAGATCCGTCATAAGCCTCGCAGATAGTTCATTCCACAATATTGATTAGATGGAGAAACTATCTGCTCGAGACGGCAAAAGATCGGCGCGCGCAGCCTTGCAGGCGCCACAATCGCCTTGACGACGATCAATGATAATATTTTGAAATTATTAACCTTAGGGAAGAAAAGAGGAGGCAGCGCAAGCGCCCTGCCCCAATTTCGCCACATCGTGACACTGATCCACAAAAATAAACAGAATCAATATCTTTAGAAACCAAGCTTAGAGGCCAGCCCCTGGAGCATGTGATATTCGGCCGCCGGCACAGGCGTCGTGCGCGACAGGAAATTCACAGGCTTGCCATCCTCAAGACCATAGTCTGCAAGACGCTGAACTTTTCTGGATTTATCAAAATAGACTGCCAGAACATGCTGATCGGTGACGGATCCTGGCATGAAGGCCAAAGAGCGATCGACGCGCTGACTAAAATAATACCAAGCGTCTCCGCCAACTGTTGAAGTGGTCGACGGCGTGCCCAATAATCTGATCACTTCCGGGGCTTCCATGCCGGGCTTGACCTCAGCAACACGATTTTTATCAATCACAGCTCCGCGCGTCAGCACGCCGTCATAGCCAAGACAGCCGCCCAAGGAAGCGGCAACGCCAAGGATGATCGCGAAGCGTGAAATGTTAGATCGTGAGGAATTATATGAGAAAATGCGCTGCACTGGCGCCATTTTACAACTCTCCTAATCAGCCTACCGCAGGATTTTTGAGGTACCGATCATACATCTAGCGGATTTGGGTAAACATCCGTTAAAGCCATTGCAAGTGGCAGAGGAAACTTAGCTATCAGGCAGGAAGATTGCGGAATTATTTATGATCAAGAATTTTCATCCCCCAGGATCTGGGATCGCGCTCAAAATGTCTCTCAGCGAGATCCCCCCAAAAGACCTGGCGCTCGACCTTCACGCCACTGAAACAGAACGTCAGGCCCTAGCTCAACTCAATGATCTGGCCGCCGTCACATCATTATCCGCTGAGCTAAAAGTTGGCCGTTGGGGTGCGGACGGCGTAAAAATTAATGGCGTATTAAATGCGCGCGTGAGGCAAATCTGCGTGCTGAGTTTAGAAGAATTCGATACAGATATTGTTTCCCCCATCAAACTGCGCCTTGCGCCGCCAAAGGCCCCTGACAGCGCCAAGCCCCATTCAGGCGATGATCTTGAAACTTACAGCTTCGACGCAATGTCGGAGGATCCACCAGACCCCTTGGTTGGGGACGTTATCGATTTTGAGGCAATTATTTCCGAATTTCTGACGCTTGCTCTTGACCCCTATCCACAAAAACCTGGGGCAAAATTTATCGATCCGACCCATCAAGAGACGGCTGCCGAGACCTCGCCCTTCGCCCAATTGCTGACAAAGCTGCCTAAAAAAGACGAGCCGGAATGATCCGCTTGAGCGTCTTCGATTTGCGCAGACGTCATGAGAAGTAAAAAAAGCGCGCCAAAATTCAGTCAGATAGGCCCTTGCGCCCTCCCCCAGCAAATGGCAAGTCACGAGCCATATGCGATCTCCTGCTTGCCCTGACCGGGCATTGAGGGAGCGCCGCTTCGTCTATGTGGGGCATGCTAAAATATGGCGCAAACTGTGCGGATAGCGCTCGACGCAATGGGGGGCGATCACGGCCTTCCCGTTACAATCGCCGGCGCCGCCCTGGCGCTCGAGAAACAGCCTAATAGTCGGTTTATTCTTTTTGGCGATCAGTCGGCCATTTCGTCGCATCTCTTAAAATTCCCAAAGCTTGCTGAGGCCTCAGAAATCCGTCACGCCGATATTGCAATCAAAATGGATGATAAACCCAGTCAAGCGCTACGCTATGGCAGGCGCGTCTCATCCATGTGGATGGCGATTGACGCCGTGAAAACCGGCAATGCCGACGTGATTGTCTCCGCCGGCAATACCGGCGCGCTCATGGCCATGGCGAAAATTTGCCTGCGAACGATGCCCGGCATCGACCGTCCCGCCCTTGCCTGTCTCTGGCCAACGCTGAGGGGACAATCAGTCGTGCTTGATGTTGGCGCCTCCATGGGTGCGAACGCCGCGCATCTGGTTGATCTTGCAATCATGGGCGCGGCGATGGCCGCTATTATTTTGGATCTTGATCGGCCAACTGTTGGATTGCTGAATGTCGGCACTGAAGAAATTAAAGGCGTAGAAGAAGTTAAAACGGCCTCGCAAATTCTTAAAGAAGCTAATCTGCCAAGCCTTTCCTACACAGGCTTCGTTGAGGGCGACGGCATTGGCATGGGAATGGCCGATGTTATCGTTACCGAAGGATTTACTGGCAATATCGCACTAAAAACTGCTGAAGGCACCGCAAAACAAATTAGTTCTTATCTCAAAACCGCGATGAAAAGCTCACTACTTTCCCAGCTCGGCTATCTATTGGCGCGAGGGGCGTTCAATCAGTTGCGCAGTCGAATGGACACGCGTTCCGTTAATGGCGGCGTCTTTCTCGGCCTTGAGGGCATTGTTATCAAAAGTCATGGCGGAACAGACGCGATCGGCTTCGCCCATGCGGTTGAAATTGGTTATGAAATGGCGCGCAGCGATCTCTTGAATCGTATTCGGCAACCGATCGAATTGGCGCATCAATTTCAAAAAGATACGCTGGCGCCCCCTGCAGCTCAGAAAGACGCGCAGTAATGAATAGTTTTTCACAACTACGTTCGGTCGTGCGTGGCGTTGGCTCCTATTTGCCAGAAAAAATTCTTACAAATGCGGAGCTTGCTGAACGCGTTGAAACGAGTGACGACTGGATCGTTCAGCGCACAGGCATCCAGGAGCGCCATATTGCGGCGCCAGGCGAAACAACATCCATGCTTGGTGAGAAAGCGGCGCGCGCGGCGTTGCAAGACGCAAAGCTCACACCCAATGATATCGATCTGATCATTGTTGCAACATCAACGCCTGACTGGACATTTCCCTCTACCGCAACGCAAATTCAAGCGGCGCTCGGCATCGATCATGGCGTGGCTTTTGATCTGCAAGCCGTTTGCTCGGGCTTTGTTTTTGCTGTCGCCACTGCTGATAAATTTTTACGTTCTGGCTCTCATCATCGCGCATTGGTTATTGGCGCAGAAACCTTTTCAAGAATTATTGACTGGAATGATCGCACAACCTGTGTGTTGTTTGGCGATGGCGCTGGCGCAATTATTCTTGAAGCGCAACACTCCACAGGCGACAAGAAAGAACGCGGCGTGCTGTCGACACATTTGCGCTCAGACGGTCGACACCGCTCGAAACTGCATGTTGATGGCGGCCCATCGGCCACACAGACAGTCGGCCATCTGCGCATGGAAGGAAAAGAAGTCTTCCGTTTCGCCGTCGGCCACGTCACAGATGTCGTAAAAGATGCATTTGACGCCAATGGCGTGAGCGCAGAAGATCTGGATTGGTTTGTGCCGCATCAAGCAAACCGACGCATCATCGATATGTCAGCGCATAAACTCGGCATAGCGCCAGAAAAAATAATCGCGACCGTTCATTTGCATGGCAATACATCTGCCGCCAGCGTCCCGCTCGCCCTGTCCGTTGCGCGCCGAGACGGCCGCATTAAAGATGGTGATCTTGTGATGCTTGAAGCCGTCGGGGGCGGATTTACATGGGCGTCAGCTCTGATCCGCTGGTGAGATAAGCTTTGCGGACGTCACCCACATGACCAAGTCTCGCTCTTCCTTCATTTGTCAAAGCTGCGGCGCAATGTCGTCGCGCTGGCAGGGGAAATGCGAATCTTGCAATGGCTGGAATACAATCATTGAAGAAATCGATGGCGGCTCTCCGGCATTAAAAATTGCCCGCGGTCATTCCTTCAAACTTGAGGGATTGGCTGGCGTCCAAACGGACGCGGAAAGAACGACGACTGGCGTCACAGAATTTGATCGCGTGACAGGCGGCGGTTTTGTGCCAGGTTCTGTTTTGCTGCTTGGCGGAGAACCTGGAATTGGCAAATCAACGCTGTTGATCCAAATCTGCGCCGCTCTCGCGCGTCAAGGCGAACGCGTCATTTATATCTCTGGGGAAGAAGCGGTTGCGCAAGTAAGACTGCGCGCAGCGCGTCTTGATCTTTGCGACGCCCCGGTTGAGCTCGCTGCCGCCACCCAGGTTGAAGATATTATCGCCACATGCGCGAGCGGTAAGCGCGCCGCCCTAATCGTGATCGACTCCATTCAAACAATGCACACAAATGTTGTGCCTTCTCCGCCAGGCACCGTCACGCAAGTGCGGGCCAGCGCCCAGGCCCTGCTGCGCCACGCGAAAACGAGCGGATCAACAATCATTCTTGTTGGCCACGTTACAAAGGACGGCCAAGTTGCAGGCCCGCGCGTTGTTGAACATATGGTGGATGCCGTTCTCTCTTTTGAAGGTGACGCAGCGCATCATTTCCGCATGCTCAGGGCGTCAAAAAACCGCTTTGGCGCAACGGGCGAAATCGGCGTGTTCGAAATGACCGGTCTTGGTCTGGCTGAAGTCACGAATCCCTCAGCTCTCTTTCTTGCTGGGCGCATGTCCGCCTCCCCTGGCGCCGCCGTCTTTGCTGGCATGGAAGGACAGCGTCCTCTTTTGGTCGAGATTCAGGCGCTGGTTGCGCCAACATCGCTTGGCACGCCCAGACGGGCTGTCGTTGGTTTTGATCAAAGCCGTCTTTCTATGATCCTCGCCGTTTTGGAAACGCATGGCGGATTGAAATTTGGCGCCTATGACGTCTATCTCAATGTCGCTGGCGGCCTGCGCGCAGATGAGCCAGCCGCTGATCTGGCGGCGGCGGCGGCCATTGTCTCATCTCTTGCTGGCGCAGTATTGCCTGCTGATCAGGCTTTTTTTGGAGAAATTGGTCTTTCTGGAGCCATAAGGCCCGTCGTGCATGCTGGCATGCGCCTGCGCGAGGCCGCTAAACTTGGCTTTCATCAAGCCGTATTAGCGCAAGCGCAACAGATCAATGACGAGGAAAGACGCGCCGGCCTGACGCTTCGTCCCTGTGGCGATGTTGGTCAACTCGTAGCCGCCATCGCGCAAAACGCCACCCGTCATAAGAGGCAAGCTGAGCCGGACTAAACGTTGTGAGAAAATAAGGGGATAGCGACTCTTTGTCGTTTCCGCTTCGATGAAAGTTGCGCTAGAAGCGAAGCTTACCTATTACCTCAGTCGGCGCTTGATCGGCAGACAACAAAACCATGGTCTTGCGCAATCTATCAATATTAAGCTTTTGGGCGCACAGAAGAGGACAGAAATGCCTTCATACCTAGATTTAGCGGTATTGATTGTTGTCCTTGTGTCCGGTCTGCTTGCGGTGCTTCGTGGATTTACCCGTGAAATACTGGCGATCGGCTCATGGGTCGCGGCGGCCGCCGCCGCCTATTACCTTCATCCCTTAGCGCTCCCTTACATCAAGCCATATGTCAGCAAGGATGAGATCGCCCTTGCTGGCGCCGTCGCAATTGTATTTTTCCTAGCGCTTATTGTCGTCTCGCTGCTGACTGTTAAATTCTCGGACATTATTCTTGATTCAAAGATCGGCGCACTCGATCGCACGCTCGGTTTTCTCTTTGGCGCTGCACGCGGCTTATTGCTCGCCGTTGTCGCTTTCGTTTTCTATAATTGGCTCGTGCCTGAAACCAATCAGCCAACATGGATCCGCAACGCGCGCGTAAAACCATTGTTACAGGCAGGCGGCGATAAAATACGCGACATGCTGCCTGATGATCTGGATAGCATCATTGCGAAGGTTAAATCCAAGAAAGGCGGCGCACCATCCTCTGACGCACCGCCATCAGAAGCTGAAAATGAAAAGGCGCAGACGCCAAATGCAGAGAGCGTCCCATCTGATACGCCTTCAGCGCCAAATGGCGCGAACTAAGACGCATCATCGATTGGATCCGCTCTTGTGACGATGCGATGTTATGATCAGGACGCCGCTCGGCGCCGCTTACGCGAAGTGGGAGTCTTAGGCATGACGCAGCAGCACGGTGATCATGAGGAGCCTACTCCCATCGAGGCAGCGCTTGCAGAAGATGACCTTGAGAGCGATCGTCTGCGTGAATATTGCGGGATCTTTGGCGTTTTTGATCTAGAAGACGCCGCCGCCATTACCGCTCTTGGTCTCCACGCCCTCCAACATCGTGGGCAAGAAGCAGCCGGCATTGTTTCCTATGACAATGGTCGCTTTCATGGCGAACGTCGTCTTGGACTGGTTGGCGATCATTTCTCAAAACAAAGCGCAATAGAGCGGCTTCCTGGCGCAGCGGCGATAGGGCATGTGCGCTATGCGACAACTGGAGAAACAGCCCTTCGAAACGTTCAGCCTTTATTTGCTGAACTTAACTCTGGCGGTTTTGCCGTCGCGCATAACGGCAATTTGACAAACGCTCACACATTGCGGCGTGAATTGATCAAAGAAGGCGCTATTTTCCAATCAACATCAGATACAGAAGTTATCCTCCATCTCGTTGCGCGCAGTCGTAAGCCTCAGCTCGTCGATCGTTTCATTGAAGCGTTGAAATCCATAGAGGGCGCTTATTCCCTGGTTGCGCTGAGTAATAAAAAACTCATTGGCGCACGTGATCCATTAGGCATACGCCCTCTGGTCATTGGCGAACTTTATGGAAAGTTTATTCTTGCCTCAGAGACCTGCGCGCTCGATATGATTGGCGCACGTTTCGTTCGCGACGTCCAAAACGGCGAAATCGTCATTATTTCTGAAAACGGACTGGAAAGTATAACGCCCTTCCCGCCTCAGCAGATGCGGCCCTGCATTTTCGAATATATTTATTTTGCTCGTCCAGATTCAGTTGTTCATGGGCGACCTGTTTACCAAATCCGTAAAGCGATGGGCGCAGAGCTTGCGCGCGAGCGCATCATCAGCGCTGACGTCGTCGTGCCTGTGCCAGATTCTGGCGTGCCGGCAGCATTAGGCTACTCACAACAATCCGGCATTCCTTTCGAACTTGGCATTATTCGAAACCATTATGTTGGCCGAACATTCATTCAACCATCGCAATCGGTACGCGAGGTTGGCGTGCGCATGAAACATAGCGCCAATCGCTGCGTCGTTGAGGGTAAACGCGTCATCTTGATCGACGACTCTATCGTTAGAGGCACAACATCCATAAAAATTGTTCAGATGATGCGCGATGCTGGCGCCACGCAAGTGCATTTTCTGATTTCTTCGCCGCCAATTACCAATCCTGATTACTATGGGATTGATACGCCTCAAAAAGAAAAACTCCTCGCCGCAACCCATACATTGGAAGAAATGCGTCAATATATCGGCAGCGATACGCTCGCCTTTCTATCGGTCGACGGCATTTATCGCGCCATGGGCTATGAGCGCCGCGATCCCTTGCGTCCTCAATTTACAGATCATTGTTTCACAGGCGATTATCCTACTGCCCTGACAGATCTTGCGGGCGAAAATCGCGCCCAGCTGTCACTGCTCGCAGAAGCGAGTTAGCGTTTGTCCAACAGTCAACGTATTGCTCTGGTCACTGGCGCGTCTCGCGGCATTGGTCGCGCGCTGGCGCTGGAACTTGCACGCGACGGCGCCCATGTCATTGCGCTCGCGCGTACGCTGAGCGCACTAGAAACTCTTGATGACGACATCACAAATATTGGCGGAAGCGCAACGCTCATCCCATGCGACATTACCGATTATCAAGCGCTCGATCGTCTTGGCGCGATGATTTTTGAGAGATGGAAACGGCTTGATAGTTTTGTCGGCAACGCCGCTATTTTGGGTCCCTTGTCGCCGCTCGCGCATATCGATCAAAAAGACTGGGATCGAATTATGGCTGTTAATGTCACGGCCAATTGGCGTTTGATCCGCTCACTAGATGCGCTACTTCATGCTTCAGACGCCGGACGCGTGCTTTTCTTGACCTCTGGCGTCGCGCATCGCGCCGAGATGAAACCCTTTTGGGGACCCTATGCGATTTCAAAATCTGCTTTGGAAGCCTTAGCAAGAACTTATGCAGCGGAAACGGCTAAGGATAATATCACCGTTATGCTTGCGAGCCCTGGCGCGTTGAGAACGCGTATGCGGGCTCAGGCTATGCCCGGCGAAGATCCTCAAACGCTGCAGACGCCAGAAGAATTTGCAAAAAAATGTCTCGCGCTTTTGCGGCCAGAGTGGCGTGAAAGCGCGAGACTTTATGACTTCGTTACAAACAGCTTGCGTGACTTTCAATCACCAACAACGCATCGCATTATTGGGTGACGACACGCTCAGCTTTCACCGTTTTGAATTAGTGACGGCCGCGGTGATGCTTTACAGGAGCTGGCGGTGGCGGTGGCGGCGGCACGAAGGTTAATTTCAACTTCTCAACGCCTGCCGTCCAGCCGACGCCTGAACCAGCTTCAATGTTGAACGGCTGTAGAGAGAAAGTATTGTTTGATCCGCCAACGAGGATAGCGCCACCGCCGCCAACACCAACGCGCGCAGAAACCTCAGGACCTGCATACTCGCCCTCTAAGGCGCCAGGACCAACCTTGCTCGTATCAGCAACGACGCCCCAGCCCAACTCGCCTTGTCCATTAATGGTGACGTTTGGACCTACTTTGGTCAGTGTGCCGGTGTAATGCGCAGGAACAGAGCCCTCGGCATCGTCACGATAATTACAATCAACCTGCTGGTTCTCGACAAGCACGCTGAGGCTATTGCCAAGCAGCCGGCACTGAAGCGTGCCAATACGATTTCCAGCCATAGCAGAAACTGGCGCCAATAGCGCAAGGGCGCAAACTCCGCCTAAAACACGTCCAATAGTGCAATATTTGGCCATATACTTCATCTCCCTATTCATCACGAGATCATCAATTACAGATCTTGAGAATGCCTAATGATACAATTCTGAGGCAATAGATTCAATATAGGTTCAGGCCCATGCCTATGATAGAGGACAAATGAACACAGGCTGTAACTTACAGCTTAAAAAGCAAAAAACCCAAAAATACGCATCAAGCCGAGGATACGGCAGACGTTGGTTTCGCCCCCTATTGATGAGCTCTCAGATGAAGCGTTTGCGATAAAAACTTATTGAATTCGGCGGAGCGCCTCAGACAGCTGACCAACTTGTTTCATCAAACCAATATTAGATTCATTTTCCTCCAGAACGATCAAATCAGCTTGGCGCAGATTATCGTCCAGCAGTGATGGCTGCGTCGATAGACGCTCGCCATTTGAGGCGTCTTTTGGCGCACGCTTATAATGTCCCAATTCAATATTATTGTCTTCCGTGCGCATGTAAAACCAATAATCAATTTCTGGCGGACAAGGAGCAATGGTCATTGCCGCTAAAATCTCATGTAAAAAACTTCCCCCCATTGCCAAAACGAAAGGATGAGATGCGCACGACGGCGTTTCATCTTTTTGATAAATTATGGTCGTGGGATAGGTAATATCTGGCCACAGAAGGTTGAGAAGATCTAAGATATCGCGATCCGTGCCTTCCGCTTGCGGCGCGAGACGCCATCCAAAATCAAATCGACCCAGTTGCGACGGCGCAATTTCACTAATTTCTCGCAAAGCTAATGCCGCGCCAAGACTGTTCCAATGCGTGCCGCCGCGTGGAAACAAGGGCACAGAATAATCAGCGCGTTTCTTGGTGATTAAATCAGCGGCATTCACATAATGGACGCCTGCATCAGTTAACGCATGTGTAAAGGGCCGCAGCTTATCTGGCATTGCGCTCGCATAAGGCGCGCAAATAGCAAAAGCAGGCAAGTCCTCATAGTAGCGTGCTGCTTTTGAGGGTGAAATCACATAGATAAATTTTTTGTTTAAAGAAGAAAGCGCGCGTTCAATATCAGAGATTGTTCTTGCCCATTTCTGAATATGTTTTTCATCAAATTCTGCTGTGCGAGAACAAAATTCGTCAATATAATATTGTTCATATAATTGATTATGTCGACCAATGACAACGCCTGAGGCTGCTGATTTATTAAATAGTGAAAAAATAAGCTGGTTTTTAGCCCTCACAGAAATTGGAAATACCGGCGACACCCGACCAAGATTCATCGATACAGCTCTTTGTGTCTCTCCAGAGAGAAAAGCGTCAATTGACCAGGGAGCAGGCTTTATTTTCGCAACGCCGGCCAGCGGAGACGCGCTGCGAATGCGTAAATGAGGCCAATCGCGCTCGACTGCGAAATTCCAGATATTGGCCATGAAGAGAAAAGCAATAAAACCGGCGCATCCATATATTGGCGCTTGCTGGATAAGTTTGCGGATCATGACTCTAGAACCTGAAATAAATAAATGGTTTGAATGGATCTGCTAATCCCTTGGCTAGAGCGGCAATAAATAAAAGCGCAAGACAACTATTTATTGCCAAAGCATATCTTAAATGCAGGTGACGCCACTCCGGCTGATATAGGCTCTCACATATGCGCTGTGCGATACAGATAACAAGCCCAATGATCATCATGATCATAATTTCTGGCGCAATCGTTACAGCGTCGTCTGCGCCACGCCATGGCTGCATCATAGCCAACAAAATATCGCTCGCTTGAGACAATGAATGAGCGCGAAAAATTGTCCACCCAGCCATCACGATGAGCATCGTGATTAGATTGGCAAGCCAAGCTGGGAAAGTTTTTAATTTATCTTCTAAAAACAGTCGATCTAGAATTAAGAAAACACCATTATAAGCGCCCCAGAAAACATAAGGCCATGCAGCCCCATGCCAAACGCCAGAGGCTAAAAAGCAAATCCACAGGTTGATATAGGTGCGTCTTTCACCACACCGATTGCCGCCCAAGGGAAAATAAAGATATTCGCGGATCCAACTTGTTAAAGACATATGCCAACGGCGCCAGAAATCGGTGATGCTCGTTGCGATATAGGGCATATTAAAGTTTTCGAGCAATCGAAACCCAAACATGCGCGCAAGACCAATCGCCATATCCGAATAGCCAGAAAAGTCAAAGTAGATCTGTAGTGTAAATAATATCACGCCAAGCCATGCGTTTATGAAACTGATACTTGAGGAGTCTTGTGAGAAAATCAAATCTGCGCCAGTCGCCAGTGAATCAGCTAGTAAAACTTTCTTGATGACGCCCAACATAAATCTAGAAAAACCATCTAGAAAATCAGATCGATCGGCATGTCGGCAGTCGTCAAATTGGCGCGCAATATCATGATATTTTATAATTGGTCCCGCTAGTAATTTTGGAAAGAAGAAAACATAAAGCAAATAATGACTAAATTTTTGCGCAGGGATTGATACCCCCCGGTAAATATCTACAAGATAGGTTATTTTCTCGAAAACGATAAAGCTCACGCCAATTGGCAAAGCGATTTGCGGTATATTTATTGACGAAAATGTCAATGACCGCGCTAAGACGTCAATATTTGCGATGATAAACCCTGTGTATTTGAAATAAATCAGGATGAGGAGATTCGTGGCAACGCCAATCATCAACCAAAGCTTACGGGGCATGATTGAGCGATCATTGGAATGGATGCGCTCCCCGACAACTAAATCGATGATAATTGATCCAAAGACTAAAAAAATGAATGTTGGCTCACTCCAACCATAAAAGAAAACACTCGCAAGAATAAGTATCAGGCTCCGCGCTTCCCGGCGCACGCCAAAAAGGAGATAAAGCAGATACACCGCCGGCGCAAAAACAAACAGAAAGAGCGGCTCGTAAAAAAGCATGTCACTCCCTTATACAAAGCAATTTAGTTTGAACAGGTTCCTAACAAGAGCCTGAAGCAAGGTGAAGCCTCTCAGTCGCTTGAAACCCTTGATAAAACAGCTTAAGTCATGGCGCTATCGCGTTTGGACGTCGATCAGGCGATACCCCGGTCTGACAGATCCTCAACCCCGTATTTTGACGAATGCAAAACGACTTCATACCTAAATCTGACTTCTTGCAGGTGCTGCTTCAAAGAGGCTTTGTTCATCAATGCTCAGATTTCAGCGGGCTAGATGAAAAAGCGCTCGCAGGCGGCTTAAAAGCCTATATCGGCTTTGATTGTACGGCTCCCTCTTTGCATGTTGGCTCCTTGCTCCCAATCATGATGCTGAGCTGGCTGCAAAAGACAGGCGGACAACCCCTGCCCTTAATGGGCGGGGGCACAACGCGGGTCGGAGATCCTTCAGGCAAGGACGAGAGTCGAAAGCTGCTGACAGTTGAACAGATCAATGAGAATAAGGCGTCGATTCACAAAATATTCGAACGCTTTTTAACATTCGGCGCAGGATCCGCCGATGCCTGCATGCTGGATAATGCCGACTGGTTAGCGGGTCTAAATTATATTGAATTTCTTCGTGATGTTGGACGTCATTTTTCCGTTAACCGCATGCTGACCATGGATTCGGTTAAAATGCGCCTGCAGCGCGAGCATGAGCTTTCCTTTATTGAGTTTAATTATATGTGCCTTCAGGCCTATGATTTTGTTGAAATAAATCGTCGATATGGCGCCGTTCTTCAAATGGGCGGTTCTGATCAGTGGGGGAATATTGTTACTGGCCTGGATCTTGGACGCAGAATGGGCGCGCCTCAACTCTACGCCTTAACATCGCCCCTGCTAACAACCTCCTCAGGAGCCAAAATGGGCAAAACAGCTGCAGGCGCCATCTGGCTCAATGCAGATATGCTCTCCCCTTATGATTATTGGCAATATTGGCGCAATAGCGAAGATGCAGACGTCTCTCGTTTTCTGAAACTCTTCACCTTCCTGCCGATGGATGAAATATCACGATTAGAAAAACTTCACGGCTCGGAAATCAACGAAGCAAAGAAAACTCTCGCAACAGAGGCAACTGCGCTCGTTCACGGCCGCGAGGCGGCAGAACAGTCGGCTCACACAGCGCGCACCACTTTTGAAGAAGGCGCGACGGCGCTTTCCCTGCCAAAAATTTCCATATCTCAAGCAGAATTCGAATTAGGATTTGGCGTGCTCAGCGCTTTTGTGAAGGCGGGTTTGGCGACATCTACAGGCGATGCAAGACGTCAAATTAAAGGCGGCGCTTTACGGGTAAATGATGTCGTCGTCACCGATGAGCGCGGCGTATTATCCGAAGACGATTTCAAAAATGACGGTGTCGTCAAATTATCAGCAGGAAAGAAAAAACATATTTTGATCGAGCGCAACTCATCAATCCGATAGAGACATGTTTGAATGCGTATTATTATTGCGCAGCGCCAGGGATATGCGAGGTTCCGTCGATAACGCCCATAATTTTTCGCATCAGCCCTGGGGCAATAACCGAAAGCGGATTTACCGTAATGACAGGTGAAGAAATGGCTCCAGTTAATCGATAATTGAGCGCAAAAATCCCCTCATGCTGCCCACCTGTAATGACAACTCCTAACACAGGTATATTAGATAAAAGACTATTAAGGGCATATGCTGGAACATAAGAGCCGGCAATATCCAATCGATCATGCGGCATATCTAAAAAACCATCGAAGGTCAGACCAATTGCTGGCCCTGATAAAACACCTTCATGGATTGATAGCCGACCGCCTGTCCAAGTGAAATTCGCCAACAATTGCCCAACTTGGACAGAATCTGGATCAAATCTGGCATTCCCACGCTCATCAATGCGAGAAGATCCGCCTTGAGCCATGAGCTGACGCATCATGGGTTCGCCTTTTACGTAAAAGTCATGAATTTTAACAATGCCGTCCGCGCGATCTTGACCAATTTGTATTGTCGCAGAAATAGCTCCGCTTTCCATTTTACGATACAAATCCAAGAAGGACAGCAATGAGCCAGCATCATGCGTCGCGATTTCCAATTGCGGTAAATTATTTTGATTACGCACAATAGAGGCGGCAATTTTTTCTTGCCCAAAACCACCTCCAAACGCAAGCGTGCGCGGACGCCCGCCTCTACTCTCAAGTTTCAATTCTACATTAGAGAGAATTTGTTTATTATGTCCCGTCACAATCGGTGATTTAAAATCCACGTCATAATCGCCAAGGACACTGGCTGCCCTTGAGTTGCCGCTCGTAGTGACAGAATTTGTCTTACGAGACCCGCTAGATTGTTTTTGACGATCGCCCCCTGCCCGCACAATCGTTCCAAGCATGGGTCGCGCATCAATATTGGTTGCACGGACGATGACTTTTGTAACGTCGTTAATACGCTGTATATCGAGTTTCATCTCATCGCCAGGAGATAAGCGAACAGGCGATAATTTTGCTAAATGCAGCGCTCCATCTTTGTTAAGCTCAATATTTCCCTGTGCGAGGGATGGGCCGGCTTCAAAATTGAATTGTTCAAGCGCTAGATTGTCGCCATGCCGCACAATATGAAAAGACGCTCGTCCTGGCGTTCCTGCAGCTTTAACGAGGCCTGGGATAGGATGGTCAAAACTTGTGCGGGTAAAATCAAGTTCAACATCTGTTTTCAGCTCGTCGATTGGAAGCTCTGTTTTAACGATTGCTGATATAGGTCCCGTCAACCCATCAATAACATAACCTGCGCGCTGACGCGCTGCGTCATCAAATACAAGAGATATCTGTGCCTGAGCCGCCCCTTTGTCGCCAAAGGCGCGTTGTAACGTCATCGTTGTTGGCGCACCATAGATACGACCAGCGCCATCCACATGTAATCCATCTGAATTGGCGACAACATGCAATGCTGCAGCTTCTAGTTTCTCTTTGCCAATTAAATTATCGACGGATAAATCCTTAGTTTTTGCGTCAATAGCAAATTTTGTTTTTTCTTCGCGCGCAAAATCCCCAACTTCAAAGTCAAGATGAAGACTGCCATCTATACGTCCCTTTAGACTGGAAGCGGCAACCGGCAGACTTGCATATTTTGCGATAGAGGGGACATGCAAGATATCCGCAATTGCCTCAACATTTCCTCCCAAGGAGATATCGAGTGTCGCTGGCGTTGGACGCAATGCGCCATCAGAGACCGCAAAACGACCCTGCGTAAGACTGAGCGCACGTCCAGGAGCTGTTTCCATAACGCCAGAAGTCGCCTGAAAAGAAGATGTGCGCCCCGTGACATGCAACACGCCTGTTATGCCCTTAACGGAAGCCATTCCGGGCAGAACATTCTCAACCGTTGCATCAATAATCTCTGCATCAACATGGACAGAGTCATCTGGCGGCGGCTGTTCATAGCGCATCGAGACAATAGCATCCGCGTCAAAATCTCCAGATAGGACAGCGTGTTTAATTGTTCCTGCAGTTACATGTTCAACAAACCAGACGCGAACAGGAGGCGTGACATGTGAGGGCCACAGTCGTGCAATGGGACGAATTTGTGTGTCAAATGCATCAAGTTGATATGAAATATGAAATTTGTCTCTGTATTGAAGCTCTCCCGTAAGACTGGTTTGAACTTCTGGACCAGAAAATGCGAATTTATCAAAATAAATTTTTCCTTGACCGTTCATCAACCGCGCATTCAGAACGCCTTCATTAATCTCAACTATTTCTTCTCCTTTGCGCTCGGGGAAGACTTTGCTTGGTTTATTAAGGCGCAAGGATATTGTCCAAGCGTCTGATCCAGGATCGGCGCCTACTGGCAACTCCGCAGGAGGTTCCGCGATACCCGATAGGGCTAAATCAAATCCACCCGCATTAAATGTCATTGGCGCTAAAATGAGCTTTCGCTTGCTGCTATCCCAATAGGTAGAAAGGTCGATATTTTGAATTAACACCGGCTCATGATCTGGCTCGTCAAGACGAAAATAACCAGGGCCTACTTTAAGACGACCGCCTGCTTGCACAATGTCATCGTCAGATCCAAGCGTGAAATTTAAATCCACAGACATGAGTGCGTCCGTGTCAAATCCACTCACACGAAAACCTCCCATCAATGAGACTTCATCAAGTGAGAGATTTTTGATTGAAGCGCGAAAATCTCGTGTATTGCCGGGTTCGCCATTGGCTAATGCTTCAGCTGTCCAATTGCCATTTGGCCCTGCCGCCGCAAGATTAAGCAACAAACCCTTCTTACTTCGATTCAAGCTGACCGTGACATCGCTATATTTAAAAGAACGATCATTCGTACGATCGTCAACAATCAATCGCCCATGAATAACGCCAACATGAAATAGCGAACCAATTTCGCTATCTGGGCTCGTGGCAAGATCCATTATACCACGCAAGGCTGCTGCTGCTGTTCGCAGCAGTGCAACATGAGGGGTCGCATTCGCCTTAGCCGCCTCAAGCGCAGGATTCTTAAAAGGTTTTGTTTCAAGTCGATCGGCGCCAGCTGAAACAGCAACAGAACCGTCGGGTAAAACAACGAGATTTAAATCAAGATCCAGAACATCCAGGCTTCGCGGTTTCACTTTTCCGATCAGTAAAGCCAGATAATCAAGCGACAATTGCGCTCTCGGCGCAGCAAGAATTGCGTGCCCCTCTGCCTTGATCACGAGACCTTTAACAGAAATTGTCGGCCCTTTATCTGATTTGATAATAGAGGCGTCGGCCAGTTGAAAAGTAAATTGTCCTCCGGAGAGTTCAGAAAGAGAGGCGACAATTTCTGGCGCAAGCCATGATAAATTTATCGGTCCGCGTGAAAGAGAGTAATAAAAAACGCCCACAGCTGTTGAAAGAAAAATGCCAATCCCAAGAAGCACGCTCAACAACCATCTTTGCTGCGAACGAAACACGCTCGAAGCTATAAAACGCGGTTTAGGCAAAAACCCTTTTTTTTGATCGCGACGCTCGCGCGCGCTATCGCTGTCCAACGCGCTTCTCTCCCAACGCTCTTGCCTAAACTTGCTACCCCAGAAATGCGGTTGATAGCTTTATTTTAAATTGGCTAAGACGAATTTCCTAAACTAGATTGTCTTGAGCGACTGAACTTGCTGAGGCAAGACATGTCTCAAATCACCCACTGATTTTAAGGATGGATACGTCGAAAGGATGGCGCCGTGCCAACAAAACCAACCAGCAAAGCAAAATCTCCCCTCAGTGAAGGAGATCTCGCGCCTGATTTTAACCTCCCTGGGGCAGGCATGGAGGTCGTTTCCCTGAGCGAATTAAAGGGTAAAAAAATTGTTTTATATTTTTACCCAAAAGACGACACCTCCGGCTGCACTAAAGAATCCATTGAATTCAATGATTTAAAAGATAAATTTACCCGCGCCAAAACGATTGTGATCGGCATGTCTCCTGATCCTGTTAAGAGCCATGATAAATTTCGTGAGAAATACAATCTCCGCCAGCCGCTTGCTTCTGACGAATCGAAGAACACGCTTCTTGCTTATGGCGTTTGGTTAGAAAAAAGCATGTATGGCCGAAAATATATGGGTGTGGAGCGCTCAACATTCCTCATTGATGAAAAAGGAAAAATCATCAAGATTTGGCGAAAAGTTAAAGTACCTGGACATGCGGAAGAAGTGTTAGCCGCAGCCAAAGGGCTTTAAATTTCTACTGCGGCAAACCGACTAGTTATGATCATGTTCGGGCTTGGGAGCCTGATCAACTGGAGGCGGTCCGCCAGAGGATTGTTTTATAATTAACCCCGCCATATCAGCCGAGCCCTTCTGGGCGACGGTTAGATTGGGTTTGATAGTGAGCGCAGCATCATAGTCTGTCTTAGCACGGGTAAATTGTTTCATGCCCCGCCATGTATTGGCGCGATTGATCAATGCGGCGATGTATTTCTCATCAATTGACAGCGCTGTGTTGAAGTCTGCTAAGGCCTTTTCATAATGCGATTTGGCGTAATAACATGCGCCACGACCATTGAGCGCAGTTGGGTTCTTGGGGTCTCGTCGAATGGCTTCCGAGTAGTCAGCAATTGCGCGTTCATGCTCCCCTGCGCCGTGATAAAGCGCTCCCCGAGCGAGATATGGGGCGCTTGTTTTCTTATCAAGTTTTACAGCCTCATTGAGGTCAGACAGTGATTTGTCCTTTTGTCCCTTCGCGCGCCAAGCTGAGGCGCGGGCAAGAAAGATCGTGGCATTTTTCCCGTCTTTAGCAATGGCGCGGTCGTAGTCGGCAATTGCCTGATCAATTTCTCCTTTGGCGTAAAAAGCCGCTCCCCGCGCCAGTAAGACGATGGCGGAGGCGGGCTCAATGTCGAGCGCTTTGGTATAATCTTCAATCGCATGGGTAAAATCCCCTTTTACCTGATAAGCGCCAGCGCGATTGATATAAGCAGACAATTGATTATGTTTGGTTTCAGCGGCTAAAGCGGCAATAACCTGCGAGCAGCCTGTGATACGCTCATCTGGATTTGTTGATCGGCACAATGCCCAGCCAGGACTGAGCCCATTATTTTCATGTTCACATAAGGCCGAGGAAGGCTCGAGCAAAAGAACAGCGATACTGATGGCAAGGCAGCGTGCTGAATAGGAAACAGACCGTGTATCAACCATTTAGAGTGGCTCCCTCATCAGAAAGTTTCCTCGAGACGACGAGTGTGACGATGATTTATCACAATTTAAATTTTATTTTTCTTTTCAAAATCATGCCTGTGCGAAAAGGGACAATTTAAAAAGATCGTGGAAGATAGGGATCATTTTGGTTCAAGGCTCCAGCTTATATTGTCCTGACTGCCAAAGGGTGGTTGGGTTCAACAAGCATCACACTTGATCGATTCTTGAGTCAAATTATGAAACTATTGACAGAAAATGCTGAGCTCGTTGCCGTTTGTGAACGCTTTTGCCAACATGAATTTGTTACAGTTGATACTGAATTTCTGCGTGAGACAACCTTTTGGCCTCAGGTATGCGTGATTCAAGTCGCCTCTCCTGAAGAGGCTATCGCAATCGACGCGCTCGCAGAGGGCATCGATCTAACGCCGTTTTTATCGCTCATGGCGAATCCAAATATTGTTAAAGTTTTTCACGCTGCTCGACAGGACATAGAAATTATTTGGCGGCTGGCCCGCCTCATACCTACCCCACTTTTTGACACGCAAGTAGCTGCAATGGTCTGTGGGTTTGGAGAGCAAGCGTCCTATTTGGAGCTTGTAAAAGCAATCACACGCGCAAATATCGATAAATCATCGCGATTTACTGATTGGTCCAGACGCCCATTATCCGAGGCGCAAATTGAATACGCAATAGCCGATGTCACCCATTTGCGTGACGTTTATGTGGAACTTCATAAGAGACTGAAACGCTCAAATCGTCTTGATTGGCTAGTCGATGAAATGCAGATCTTGAGCTCGCCAGCCACTTATGAGCAACATCCCATGAACGCCTGGGAAAGACTAAGGCATAAAATAAGAAAACCGCGTGATCTTGCCGTTTTGATGGAGCTTGCCGCGTGGCGCGAAATTGAAGCTCAAAGTCGTGATGTGCCACGCTCTCGTGTCTTAAAAGACGATATTCTGCTCGAAGTCGTTCAATCTGCTCCACGAAGCATCGATTCATTGGGCAATTTACGCTCATTTCCAAAGGGCATGGAGCGTTCAAGAACAGGCGCCGACATTGTCGCGGCAATTGAACGCGGTCTCGCGCGCGATCCTGCAGAAATACCAAAAATTGAACGCTCCAAGCGTGGCGCCAATGCAGCAACAGTTGAATTATTAAAAGTATTGCTCCGTCAAGTCAGCGATGAAACAGGTGTGGCCGCCAAGCTGATCGCAACAGCAGATGATTTGGAAGCCATCGCCGCTGATGACGATACGGATACTCAAACCTTAAAAGGATGGCGGCGCGCTATTTTTGGAGAAAAAGCGCTAAAACTAAAAGCTGGCCGACTGGCGCTTGCTGTCGAGCGTAACAAAGTCATAACGCTCGATTGGCAGGATATAGAAAATACATCAGCATAAATTGGATGCGGGGACAGGATTTGAACCTGTGACCTTCAGGTTATGAGCCTGACGAGCTACCGGGCTGCTCCACCCCGCGACAATGAGCTGGCTTGTAGGCTTAGCGCGCCTGTAACGCAACCCCTTTTATGTCATAGTTATGAAATTTCTTTATTTCGATGCAACATCGACAATAAAAATCACGACATAAATTAAAGCTAATCGAGCCACAATGCGGCATATACAGACGTTGAAAATAGCGGCGCGCTTAAGCCGCTATTTTCTTCTAGTGATAATTTTTACTTACTGGCATCTTGAAGGTGGGTCAGCGCTTCTTCAGCATGACCTGTTGCTTCTTTAGCATGTCCCTTTTTACCATGCAGAATAGCTGCCTTCAGATGGGTGATCGCTTCCTTTGTATGCGCATTGTCTGCGGCCTTTTCGGCTTCTTCTGCATGCTTCAACGCTTCTTTCGCGTGGGTCACGAGCACCTTAGCGTGACCAGCTTTCCCATGTTCAATGGCTTCGCTCGTATGTGACACAGCTTCTTTGAGATGCGGCGCAGCAGGAGAAGAAACTGAAGAGCCTGGAACAGCATCCGCCGCTGCGCCGAGCACGCCGCCCACTGCTTGAGAGATTGGATCTTCAGCTCTGGCAAATTGGGTAGAGGCAAGTATCAGGCCTGCAGCGCCAGCTGCGAGGATTATTTGTGTTTTGTTCATGGTGGTCACTCCTTCCCTTCGCCTGTTCTGTTAGATCAGCAAGGCGTTATCGTTGCATAATAGTTGAAGACGCACTGTCATGTTACTTTAAAATTTATGCTCTCGTCGCGTCCTTTCGTCGCCTTTCAAAAATCGAACTTTGCAAATTCTGCCATCCCCCTTTTAAGGCCCAGCAAACTTCCCTCGACAAACTGATCAAAACCCCAAGTATTTAAATCCCACATTGATCAAAAATATAAGAAAGACATTGTCATCAATGTCTCAAAATTCGCTATAATTTATTGTTTAGATGGGATAAATTAAATCTTGAGGCTTGGAAGCCTGTTTAAAGCAGCAGGCTTGCCTTAATTGAGGTTGAATAAAAACAAATCATCAACTTTATTTCTGGGAGGTCCGTATATGCTTGTAAATAAAAGAAATATCAATTTAGCGCATAAGCCTACTGCTTTGATAGGACTGGCTCTCTCTTTGCTTTGGCCGAGCTTGGCGCTTGCAGAAAAAGGTTGGGTCGACCCAGGCGCAGCCCAATCAACGCCTGCCGCCCCTGCCCCAACAGCACCTAGCAACAACAGCCCGACGCCACCCAAGGCAACTACAGCCCCTGCCCAGTCTGACGCCGCTAAAACAACAGCTCAGTCAGAGCAACATGTTCGTCACATGAAACCGCGGCACAAGGGCGCACGCACATTTTCCAATGCGGAGAGCGAGGGAACGAAGATATCCCAAGAAGCCTCTAAAACAACAATTGAGACACCCGTAAAACCAAAAAAGAAGGTTGTTAAAATTAAGCCAAAATCAACCCCTGCTGATACGAGAGCGCCAAGCGCTGAACGCAGCAATGATTACTTTCCAAATCTTTTTAACGATGACTGATTGATCCAAAAATCAATAAAATGGGGTAGGAAATCATAGGTTTCCTACCCCAAATCTTTTGGCGCGCCTCTCAAAATTTATTAAATTATTGCTCAGGAAACATCGCCCTTTTAAGAAAAAGACTGCCTAAAAAGAAAAGCCGCCAGCAGAGCTGACGGCCTTAGAAATAAGGGAAAACCTGACATGAGAGCTAACAATCGCTGGAAATAGTTCCTGCGTTGTGAAGGCCTATACCAGAACCAAGCTCACGGAGTAGCTGGGGACCGACGCCTCAACAGAGGCCGATCATTTTCCAATATTGGTAGATATTAGAGACGCGTCAGCGTAACAGCGCAGATGATGACCATGGACAACATAGCGATAGGAACAATCCAACCCATAATAACCTCCCATTAGGTCCTGCCAATTAGATGGCATCCATTTTTACGGCCTCGGCCGAAGGGTAGATTCACAGTGAGGCCTCCTCTTTGTCAAGAGCTCGTTAGAATTAAAACCTAAATTATTAAAAAAATGAGCTTTACTGGCGCTACGCCGGCGAGGATCTGGCGGCATTAATCCCAAAAACGATCGGAATCGTTGATCCTGATCAAAAAAAGCAAAAACTTATGGTTGCGGGGCTCCTTACGCGTTCAAAGAGGGAGACGAACTCATGGCCAAATTGTCGTCGAAAAATTATTGGTGCTGCGATCTTCCTTAATCAGTTTTTTGACCCCAGGGTCCAAAATAGGGTTACTAAAAGCGGCAATCCCGTCGGCGGCCTATCAACAAGACAGCACGGCGGTCCCGCCAACCCCATGCGTTAGCCCTCCTCACAATCTAGAGAACAAGACAGTTCAACCAGATGGCGATCAGAAAAAGAACACGCGTATGACGAGAGAGAGATCACTATAATAAAAAATTATCAAAGATAAATTATTGAAAATGCAACTTCTATGAGATTATATGGGTTGTGTAAATAAAATCGCCGTCCAGTAGTGCCAGAAGTCGTTTATGGAATATCTCAACAATCAGAATAACGGCCGAGACAGTTGAAATGAGAATCTATTCGTCTTTTTTATTTTTCACCACCTGCAGCATGTTGACGATGAACGCCCTCAACTCACAGGCTTCAGAGCTCTATTATGAAGATTGTAAAGAGAGCAGATGTGTAAAATCCTATATCTCTCAAAAATCAAAAATTGGCGACAATATATATGCTGTTTCAACAATGTCTTTGAATTATAAAAGCAGAGGGTCAAACACAGCTGATGAGGATAATAAGTCAGCAAAAATTTATTGCGATAAGATAAACGCTAGTGTTGTGTGGGGAGGCGGAAAAGCACAAAAAATAGATAAAAGTGTTTTCGTAAAGCCTTCAAATCCAAAAAAAGGAAAGCCAACACAAGCAGATGCAACAAAAAAATATGATGAAACAACGAGTCTATGGAAAGCAATTTGTCCAATCAAATAGCTGAATAAACACACAATGAGGCCTTAAAGCATTAAAAAGAAACCTCAAAATCAACCACGTCAACGTCAAATCACATATTTTGCTTTTAAATAGCTTGCTAAATAAACAATAACTATGATTGCAATAAATATTGGCAACACATAGTAACAAGCATCCCCCGCCGCACTGAGCCAAATAGAACCCGTTTTGTCAAAAACATGCTGCTTGAGACAGGTTGCGCTATCTTTTTGAATGGAACTTGCACAAATTGAATCCCAATAGGATAGCTGATTTGTTGCACCCCGATAAGTCAAATATCCAAACAGAAGAACCGCAAACAACAATGCTATAAAATAGCTAACGCCAATTTTCACATGTCACTCCTCAATAAAACCAATTAACCAAATATTTTATACGACATTCAACCGCATATTTATATGCTCACCTAGATCAATATTGAGTAAAGATGGAGTATCTTATCTACATCAAAGATTCAAAAGCCAATAGCTCCGAGAAGGATAGGTTACATCATGGACTGATAACTCCTGAAAACCTTGCTTGACATATAACTTTCGCATGCTGATTGCATTAATATCTGTTCTGCCAAGCCGATAGTTAAATTTTAACCTGCGCAGCTCATGAATGAGCTCCGATGATAGGCTTTCGGCTAGTCCTTGACCTCTGTATTGACGAGCTACGCCAATGCCGCTGACATAGAAAACTCTTTGATTATTCGCAAATAAATAATCAAGATCGCGACGCCCTGAAATTTTAAATAATGTTTGGTCTCTATCATCACTCTGATCCTTAAATATCTCTTGTCCTAAAATATATCCAACAATACTCGAGTCCTTTTTGTTCATAGCAACGAAAAGTATTGAACACTTTCTCATCATCTCAACGCCTAGACCAAACATAAGTCGTGATGAAGAAAAGCTTTCAGACCAAGGAGGCTCGCTGAATACCTCGGAAATTAAAGCAGCTATGTTAGAAATAATAAAACCTTCGTGATCATTTCTAAGATCAGAAAGCGTCAATCTCTTTATTTCATAATTATGATCCATCGTCTTGTCACTGCTGTTTGCTAGAATAAATTTATTGAATAGGCGCCTATGTAATAAAAATAGAGATATTTAATTAATTTTCAAACTCGAAAATAATAAATTTAGCTTAGTTGCTCTTTTTAAAGACAGCACAAACCTTAAATTTTGGGGCGAAAACTCTTCGAATTTGATTAAAATAAATACGCTCGAAATCTAAAATAGCTGATTTGCCTTCATTAAGCCTGCTAATTTCGTAAAAAAACTTCTCACATCTTTACAGCTACTCAGAAAGATTATGCTCAGGCATATTTGACCCGACAATTAAACTGGTTAATCTGACATTACTTTGACCCTATCGCAGGTCTCAAGAAGAGCCCTCTAAAGGCATGTAATGGATAATCTTTTTAGTCATAATCTCCAATCTCTCGTCATCGCCATGGTGATTGTGGCTAGCATTCCCGCACTATTACCGCGGCTGGTTGTACCTATAGTTGTATTGGAAATCATTACGGGTGCGCTGATTGGACCACAAGCACTTGGCCTCGTACACCCCCATCAAATTACAAATTTTCTGGCTCATTTTGGGCTGGGATTACTATTTTTGATGACAGGCTTCGAAATGGATCCCTCAAAATTGAAAGGAGAACCAATAAGAAATGCCGTCCTTGGCTGGTTAATGAGCATCACAATAGCATTTATAATCGCCAATAGTTTATATCGCTTCGGCTTGACTAAAAATATTGCGTTAACGGCAACAGCCATTTCAACAACCGCCATTAGCGCAATGCTGCCTATTTTAAGGGACTCTGGGCAGCTTTCTCCACCCTATGGCCCATACGTGCTTTCAGCTGGTCTGATGGGTAAGATTGGTCCTCTTTTATTTCTGGCTGTCATTTCAAGCGACAGAGACCCATTTAAAGAGATATTATTAACGGTATTTTTTCTTGCTGGAGCAATCATTGCTTTTTTCATATTGCAAAAGCTAAATGGATCGCATCTTTCAAAAATTATCGGTAAAACAATGCATACATCGGTACAATTTCCGATGCGTTTGGCTATGTGCGCGCTCATACTGCTGGTTTCACTGTCAGAATATTTAAAAATTGATACTGCTCTTGGCGCCTTCGTTGCTGGTCTCTTGTTACGCGCAATTATTCATAGCGATTATGATGAAGATATTAGCGCCAGATTTGATGGCGTAGCCTCAGCCCTACTAATACCAATTTTTTTTCTGATATCAGGAACACGACTAGACATACCCTCATTGATAGCAAACCGTGAAGCTATGTTTATGATACCAGTATATTCTGTTTTGATGCTGGTTGTCCGCGGCGCTCCAGCGCTACTACTCTATCGATCAAGCCTTAATGTTAAACAAAGATTTCGGCTCGCCTTACATTCAAGCACTCAAATTTCTTTAGTAGTCGTCATTACAGATATTGGGATTGGCAAAGGCCTTATATCAAGCATGCAAGGAGCTCAGCTGGTTGGAGGAAGCATATTAACAATCTTAATTTACCCAATAATAGCAGAGATGATTTTTAGAAATTCAGAAATATACACTGCTGACACAGATACAAGTTTTAAAATATGATCTTCATTTACAAATAATTCCTAACTGCATAACTGCCAAAAAAATTAATAGTTGTCTTATTTAACAATAACTTCAAATACTATGATAGATGCTGCTCAATATCGTAGGTAGATATTTTTCCTATATCTTTTGAGTGTCTACGCAAGAAATTTTCTGCAACCTTCCTGCCCTCATCACGTAGCATTATTAGAAAGTCCCACTCAGCGTTCATTTTTGAACTGACCCCGAGCTCAAGCATAAACTCACTTTTGAGAAGATGAATACGTTGTTTTTTCCAAAACTCATACTGTGCGTTTTCTCCAGAAACCCGACGCAGTAAAGCCAAATATTTTAGCTCTTTGACAAGGACTGCATTAAATGAAATTTCATTGACCCTACTTATGATATCACGGGCATTTGTCGGAAGATCTCTGCGGACATAAGGGTTAATCTGAACGATCAGCGTATCTTCTGCATCACATGCCTCAATGAGCGGCAAGAGAGTTGGATTTCCAGAATAGCCGCCGTCCCAGTAGTAATCACCATCAATCTCAACTGCCCTAAATATTGTTGGCAAACAGGCTGACGCTAGCAAAACCTGAGAAGTTATTTCCGAAGACAAGAATATGCGACCGCGACCAGTCGCGACATTCGTTGCTGTAATAAAAAGTTTTATTGGTCCATTCACGAGAGCTTTAAAATCAATGATCTCATCTAAAATGCTTTGCATAGGGTTAAATGCACTGGTCGGCAGATCATAGGGAGACATGACCCGGCCCATCACGTCGGCAAAAGCATAAGCAGCAGAGTAATCCAGCGTCCATTTTCCAAGAAATCGATCAAAAAAAGAACGCTGGAACGGACTAAATTTTGCGGCCTCGGAAATCTTACGCCAATAGCTATCAAGCGCATCTCTGGCGCCAGATTTACCAGAGTTTGCATAACCGCTCGCAAGAACGGCAGCATTCATTGCTCCTGCAGATGTGCCCGATATTCCTCTTATTGTCAGCCCATCCTCTTGTAGCAAACGATCCAGAACACCCCAGGTAAAAGCTCCATGAGCACCTCCGCCCTGAAGGCCTAAATTTATAAATTTTACTGGGGGACCATTTGCAATTTCTCCCATGGTAAAATTACTCCTTTGAGCTTTTTTAAAATTATTTTTAATATGTTATATCATTTTTTGACGTAAGTAATTTTATT
>DAIRFH010000020.1:30719-31195 GCA_036795145.1 Methylocystis sp.
ACAATGTTGGGTATGATGCAATCAACCAGTCTATGAGACCTAATGCAGGCTCAGTCGAGCCGCTATAAAACCCCATTGTCGAGTAAAAGGGGTTAAATCTTCAGTCGGAAAAATAAAATTCGTGCTAAAATCAAAGAAACAAACTCAAATCACGAATTGATCAGAGGCTCCCTAAATAAATCACCTAGCCGCCAAGGATTAACTTATAAGGATTCTTCTAAAATCCTATGCGTCAGAGTAGCCAGTTTATGCATACGCAACATTGTCATGTAATTTAAGTTTCTAATCATGAATTGAATGTTTCTTTATTTAATCTGCGTTTAAAAAAATTTTAAGTTTTTAAATTTTTGTCGATTAACCTGACTTTATGAAAAGGCTGCATTTGCATTATTTTACATTATAAATGTCTGCGCCCTCTTCCTTTATGAGCGCATATGACGCCATTGCTTGTACTATTGCATATTTTTATTCATTGA